>JAAAOL010000198.1 GCA_009908885.1 Bacteroidota bacterium
GCCGGGACGTCCTGCCCGATGCGCCCGCTGCGGTACTGCGGAAAGCGGCGCTGCACGAAGTCGAGCACGGCGGCAGCATGCCGGTTGCTCATGGCGATGACGAGCATCTGATGCTGCCGCGCCGGGCGCAGCCCCGCCTCGGCGGCCTGGTCGTGCAGGCGCGACCGCTTCTCGGCGAAACGCTGGAAGGCCGGGGCGAGCAGCGACTCCAGGTAGACCTCGTGAAAGCGCAGCCGCCGCCGCGCCAGGTAGGCGTCCACCTCCTGGCTGGACCCGAACTCGGCCAGGCCCGACAGGGAGAGTTCGACCTCCTCGCCCGTGTCCTCGCGCACCATCTGCAGGCGGTAGTCGATGACGTGCGCCTCCACCCGCTTCAGGATGCCGCCCTCGGCGTGGGCGTCCCGCATGGTAACTTCGTGCAGCGCCACGTAGTACTGATCGCCGTCCTCGCGCAGCTCGAACGGCACGCCGAAGAGCGTCTTGTTGTCGCTGCGCATGGGCGTCCCGGAAAGCCCCACACTGCCGACGTGTGGAAACTGGCTGATGCGCTGGGCCCACGTCCCGTCGTCGGCCAGGTGGTGCACCTCGTCGAAGACGAACAGGCAGCGCCCGTGCTGGCAGTACTGGAGGAGCGCTCGGTGGCCGCTGTCGCCGCTGGCGTACTGGTACGTAGTGATGATGATCTGCGTCTGCAGGTTCTTCAGAAAGACCTGCTCGGAATCCGCCACGCAGAACGAGAGCGGCGGCGCGCCCAGGTTGCGGAACAGCTCCGTCAGCTCGTGCGGGTCGGCGTACTGATCGCGCAGGTTGCCGCGCGGGACGAAGACGACGAGGCGATCGGCCACGTCCAGCGCATAGGCCACCAGAAACGAGGCCAGCGCCGTGATGGTCTTGCCGTAGCCGGGCACGAAGACGCCGAGGTGGTTCGTCTCGCCCCGGTGCAGCGCGTGGGCCCACTTGTAGAGAAACGCATACTGGCCGCGCCGAAAGCGAAAGTCGCCCTGCAGGGCGATCCCCGGCAGGGCGTCTTGAACGTCGAAATCGTGCGGCTCGGGAAAGCTGGAGGGATCGGACTCGGGTGCTAGCGCCATGCAGGGTGGGATACTTCGATGGAGCAACGAACGGCGTAGACGAGAGCGTCGGCGCCTCTCCTACCGGGCGATGAACATACAGATCCACATGGTGCCCTGCAGCCCACCTCCGACGAATTTCGGACGCAGTCTGTGCTCCTGCGACATCGACGCTACGGGTGTGAATCCGCCGCCGACTCCACACCGGCCCCGAACGCCATCGTCTCCAGCAACGATGTCCCCTCACCGTCGCGGATGACCTGGAAGAAGGGCTGATCGTCGGCGTCCAGACCGAGGCGAAGGCCCTGCTGCATGTCCTCGCTGGTGAGGACCAGCACCGCCTGATCCCCCTCGTTCATCAGCCCGGCGATCCGCGATGGGCCCAGAAGCGCCAGCATCGACCGCTCCTCGGAGGCGATGAGCCGATTCACGCGCGGCAGGTTGTTCTGCACAAGTTCGATGTCGCCCGTCTCAGCATCGCGGGTCAGTTCTGCATACCGCTTGTTTGTCCGGAAACGAAAGGTGAGCATCGCTCCACAGATGGAGACCAGCGGCATCGGTCTCGGCGGCGCGCCCGTCGTAGACATTGTTGCTGTACAGCATCCAGCCGCCCATCAGCAAGACGAACACCATTGACACCAGGCTCCAGCGCTGCAAGCGGCGGTGTTTCCGTTCGAGAACATCGAGGCGTTCGGCAAGACCGTCAGGGGGAATTGACATTGGCGCTGGGCGGTTGCGAGAACATGCGAGACCAGTGGAATATACGGTATTGAACGCCAACAAGACCCAGACATCCTTGCTGCCTCTCGCCACAGGTGATAACTACCAGGACTCGGGAATTCATCCACGCTTTTCGGCCGCAGCCTTTCAGCAATGCAACTCCCGGTTCTCGGCCCGATAATTGCCTTTGTGTCTACCAGATAGACCCTCATCGATTCTATATAATCTCATGCCGCTTCCCACCGACTTCGCCCCCGCCGAACGCGCCGCGTCCGAGCAGATTCAGGCGCAGCGCCGCCACTTCGCCGACGTGCCCCTCCTCACGGAGTTGCTGGATGCCATCCCGACCTTCTTCCTCGTCCTGAACGAGCAGCGCCAGACGGTCTTCGCCAACAAGGCCGTCCGCGACGTGCTGGACGCGCCGGAGGATGACCTCCTCGGCGCACGTCCCGGCGACCTGTTTGGATGTACGCATGCGACGACGTCGCCCGGTGGGTGTGGCACGACGACCTTCTGCCGCTACTGTGGCGCCGTCCAGGCCATCCTGTCGGCCCTGCGCGGCGAAGAGACCGTGCAGGAGTGCCGCATTCGTCAAGAGGATGACGGCGCGCTCGACTTTCGCGTCTGGGCCACTCCGATCTCGGTCAACGACGCGCTCTTCACCGCCGTCGCCTTTCAGGACATCAGCCACGAAAAGCGACGCCGGGCGCTGGAGCGCACTTTCTTCCACGACGTCCTCAACACGGCGGGCGGGCTGCGCGGCGTCATCGACGTCCTCGACGAGGTGGACGGCCCGCTCTTCGAGGAGTTCGTCACGATGGCCCAGCATTCCGCCGACGCGCTCGTCAGCGAGATCAACGCCCAGCGCACGCTGACGGCCGCGGAGAACGGTGACCTGCAGGCGCGCCCCGAAGTGGTGATCTCGACCTCAGTGCTACGTAGCGTGCAGGAGATCTACGAGCGGCATCCGGTGGCGCGCGACCGGACGTTGCGGCTGGCCCCGGACATGGCCTACGCAGTGTTCACGAGCGATCCGGCGCTGCTCCGGCGCGTCCTGGGCAACCTCGCCAAAAACGGCCTGGAAGCCACCGAGGCGGGCGCGGTGGTGACGATGGGGTGCTCGACGGACGATGACGAGATCACGTTCTGGGTGCACAACCCGGGCCACATGCCCGAAAAAGTGCAACGCCAGCTCTTCCAGCGCTCCTTCTCCACCAAGGGCGACGGGCGCGGGCTGGGCACGTACAGCATCAAGCTGCTTACGGAGCAATACCTGGGCGGCCAGGTGGACTTCACCTCCACGCCAGCGGACGGCACCACCTTCACGATCACCCTCCCCATCCGCTTCGACGCCGAACAGGTGATGCCCGGATAGACGAGGCGATCAGAACAGCTGGTAGAGAGGCCTCACGTATCAGTTTAGCGCATCCGTAGGTCGGTAGAGACGCGTCTCTACGGGGAATCTGCGCCGACCGTCACGGGGTGAAATCGGGATTACTTCCCCGGCGTCGGCAGGTCGGCGGCGACGGGTTTGGCGGCTTTCGTCGCGGCTGCGGACTTCTTCTCGGCCTTTGGGCGGCGCCACAGCGGGACGGACGAGCACGGCTCGCCGAACATCAGCTTACGCGCCACCTGCTGCAGCTTCTGCGTCGCCAAGAGATAGGCATTGGGCGGGACGAGTTTGCTCCCGCAGCCTTTGACCACGACGATGCGCCCCTCGTATTCCGACCAGTCCTCGGCCTCCAGCGCCCGCACGAAGTGATCTCGCACGAGGTCGGCTTTGCGGCCCAGCGCCACGGACGCAGCGACGCCCTTCAGCTTCGTGGCGACGAGCATGTAGGCCCACGTCGGCACGATGGCGTCAGCGGAGCAGTGGATGGCGACGTGCTGCCCGGAGTACTGCGACCAGTCGTGCTCCTTTACGCGCTCGCGGAAGACCTTCTCACGCAGGATCAGCCCCTCCACGAGGAACGGCTCCAGGTCGAGTTCGGCGACGGGCTGACCGTCCCACAACTCTTCCAGGTTGTACACCTCGATCTCACTCTCTTGGACGCGATTCGTAAGCGGCTCCATGGTTCGATTTTCGATTGGCGATTTTGGATTTGCGATTTTGGACTACTTACCGGACCCTTTTGGTTTCATGATGTATCAACCCCTCAGTCGCACCCCAAGAGTACTTCCTCCGGGGCGCTCCGCGACAGCTCCCCGGACCAGGGGAGCCATGGTCAGGCGGAACGCAACACACTGATTCTCTTCCCCTGGACAGGGGAAGTCCCGCCTAGCGGGGAAGGAGTAGATCACCTATTCTGTGCAGTGAAGCTTGATCCCGGAAACGGTCCGGTAGCTAGGATTTAGGACTTACGAGTGGAGGACGGCGTCGCCGCGCAGGGACGTGACGGCGTCGATGACGTGCGCGGCGGCGTGCTCCATCTGCTCGGCGGTGGTGAAGCGGCCCAGGCTGAAGCGGATGGTGCTGCGGGCGTCGTCCGCCGGGACGCCCATCGCCGTGAGGACGTGGCTGGGCTTGTTGGAGTCGGACGAGCACGCGCTGCCTGTGGACACGGCGAGGTCGCGCAGGGCCAGCATCAGCTTGTCGGCGGGCGCGCCCCGGAAGGTGACGTTGGCCGTGTTCGGCAGGCGCGGGGCGGGGCGGCCGTTGATCTGGACGTCGGGTAATGCTTCCACCAACCGCGCTTCGAAGGCGTCGCGCAGCGGTTCGAGGCGTTCGGCATCGTCGGCCTGGTCGTCGCGCGCGAGCGTCGCTGCTGCGCCTAATCCGACGATGCCTGGGACGTTGAGCGTCCCGCCGCGCAGGCCGTCCTCCTGCCCGCCGCCGTCCACCTGTGGCACGAGGCGCACGCGGGGGCGGCGCTTGCTGTGGTAGAGGAAGCCAACACCCTTCGGACCGTAGATTTTGTGCGCCGAGCCGACGAGCAGGTCGGCATGCTCCGCGCTGACCGGCGTCTTGCCGAGGGCCTGCGTGGTATCCGTCAGAAAGAGGCTGCCCCGATCGCGGACGCGCTCGTAAATCTCCGGAATCGGCTGGAGGACGCCCGTCTCGTTGTTCGCCCACATGACGGCGACGAGGATCGTCTCGTCGGTGAGGGCCGCCTCCAGCGCGTCGAGGTCGAGGCGACCGTCGGCGTCGACCGGCAGGTACGTCACCTCCACGCCGCTTCGCTCCAGCGCCTGGCAGGCATCGAGCACGGCTTTGTGCTCCGTCTGCACGGTGACGACGTGCTGCCCCTTCCGCGCGTACGCTTCGGCCACGCCCTTGAGCGCCAGGTTGAGCGCCTCGGTGGCGCCGGACGTGAATGTGATCTCGCGCGGCGCCGCGCCGATACTCTCGGCCACCTGCTCCCGCGCCTGATCGACCGCTTCGTCCGCCGTCCACCCGAACGGATGCCCCGCACTGGAGGCGTTGCCGTAGTGCTCCCGGAAGAACGGCAGCATCCGGTCGAGCACCCGGTCGTCGACGGGCGTCGTGGCGTTGTTATCGAGGTAGATCGGCAGCTGCATAGTTCAGAACGTCGCTCGGCAATTGCTTCGCGATGTTCAACCGATGCCGTGCTAATAGGTTTGGGGTTGTGGGTTCCGAGTTGCGGGTTCGTTGGCACTCAACCCACGCTCCTTACCAACCAGGAACCACCCCATCAACGAACCAGGAACCTCGCCTTAAAAGCTCGCCTTGAGGCCCAGCAGGAGGGCGCGGGGCAGGCCCGGACGCAGCCCGGCGGGGCGACGCGCGACCGCGTACACTTCGTCGGTCAGGTTGCGCACGCTGCCGAAGACGGTCACGCGGCGCGTCACCTGATAGTCGGCGGCCAGGTCGAGGACGACGTGGCTGTCGATGCGCCGGTCGTCCGGAATAGTGCCCTGCCCGGCCACCGTGCGCATGTCGCTCACGTAGCGCGCGCTGAGGCGGACGCCGTACGGTCCGGTGCTCAGGCCCAGCCCGGCATGCAGCTGATGCTCCGGCAGGTACGGCAGCTCGTCGCCCGCTTCGACCGTGCCCCACGCGTCGAAGTCGCTCTCGAAGGCGTTCTGGAAGTCGCCGCTGGTGAACGTGTAGGCGAACGAGGCAGGCAGCGAGAGGTCCGTGTCGAGCAGGAGCCCCAGGTCGTAGTCCGCCGACAGCTCCAGGCCGACCACGTCCACCGCGCCACCGTTGAACTGAGCCGTGGTGCCCTGCCCGCCCGCAGCGGCCAGATCGGCGCCGAGCAGGTTGCTATAGTCGTTGAAGAAGGCGACGGCCTGGGCCCGCCCGCCCGGCACGCGGTAGCGCAGGCCGGCCTCGTAGTTGACGCTCTCCTCCGGCTCGGTGCCGTCCTTCGATCCCGGCGGCGCGAAGCCTTTGTGGACACCGCCGAACGTGCTCAGCGCGTCGGTCACCTTCACGTCCACGCCGATGCCCGGAATCCAGACGTCGACGCTGTTGCTGCGCACCTCCAGGTCCTCGCCGGAACGGTCCGGGTCGCTCGTGCCGTAGTTCTCCCGCTCGATGGTGATGCTCTCGAAGCGGAGCCCCGGCGTCACCGTAATGCGCCCCCAGCCGAGGCGGTACTGCGCGAAGGCCGCCGTCGCCTGCGCCGTCTCCACGCGGTTGCTCTCGGTGCCCTCCGTGCCCGACTCGGTCAGCTCCATCACGCCATTCTCCATGCGGTAAAGATCGACCCACTGAAAACGGTCGATCTGGTCCTCGTGCACCCGCAGGCCCACTTCCACGTCGTGCTCCAGCCCCGGCGTGTCGAACTGCAGCCCGACGACCGACTGCACGCCCGTCGAGTAGTACTCGCGGTTGTTGGCCTTCACCTCCAGCGCGTTGTCGTTCGGGCTGGTCTGCCCCGTCACGATGGCCAGGGCGTCGGCGTGTTCACCCGGGGTTGCCAGCAGATCGGCGATGCCCACGCGCGGCCCGTCGGCGGTGGCGCGCACCTTGTCCAGCTTGTACCAGTTGCGGGCGAACTCATTGCGGTAGAGGGTCGTGGTCACGTCCAGGAATGCCAGCGGGCGGATGACGTGCCGCGCCTGATACTGGCGCTGCTCCGTGTTCATCACGTCCTCCTGCGACCCCGCATATCGACGGTACGGCGTCCGCTCGAAGTCCGTGTCCGTCAGGCCGAGGTAGGTCTCATCGGACGTCTCCTCCACCTGCCCGATCTTGAACGTCAGGGCCTGATAGATGCGGGCGTCGGGGCGGGTGTTGAGCCGCACCTTCGCCATGTAGTCCTTGATGTCGAAGCCGGTGTTGTCGCCCGTGTCCAGGTTCTTGAAGCCCTCGCTGCGCGTCTGGTACGTCTCCACCAGAAAGCCGCCGTAGGTGTACGCGTCGCCGACGTAGGCGTGGACGGTGCGCTGCTCGTCGCGCCCGGCGAAGACCTCCGCGCGCCCCGCGAACTCGGACGGGATCTGGGTCGAGATGAGGTTGAGCGCGCCGCCCGTGGTGTACGGGCCGTACTTGATCTGGCTCGATCCCTTGCGCACCTCGACGCCCTGCATCCGCCCGATCATGGGGAAATAGTAGGCCGAGGGGGCCGCGTACGGAGCCGGGGCGATGAGCACGCCGTCCTCCATGACCGTGATCTTGGAGCTGCGCTCGACGCCGGTGCCGCGCAGCCCGATGTTGGGCCGCAGCCCGTAGCCGTCCTCTTCCTGAATGTTGACGCCCGGCACCTGCCGCAGCACGCGATTCGGATCGTTGTAGCTGAAGCGTTCGAGGTCACGGGGACTCAGGTACTGGGCCGACCCCGGAATCTCGTCCAGGCCGCGCCGCCCGCCCGTCAGCATGACGCGCTCGACGACGATCTCGGAAATCTCGATGGGCCGCTCGATGAGTTGAATGGTGACGGTGGTCGTCTCGCCCTCACGGACGACGACGGTCTGGCGGGCCGTCTCGTAGCCGAGGGCACGGGCGACGACCGTCTGCTCGCCGGGGGGCACGTCCTCGATCAGAAAGGCGCCGTCCGCCCCGGTCGCATCGCCGAGCGCGGTGCCGTCTACGTACACATTGACGCCGGGCAGGGGATCACCGAGCCCGTCTTCGAGGATGCGCCCGTCGATTTGCCCCGTCTGCCCGACGGCGAGGAGCGGAAAACAGACACAGGTGAGCAGTACTGCAAGTACACGCATATCGAACCAGATACGGAAAAGGGTGGGGTGAGATGAGGGGCTTCGTTTTTATTTAGATCGAATCTACGTAGTTGTGTAGACTTAATCTAGTCTATCTCGATCTCAATACGATCTTCTTGCGCCCGCCTCGAATCACGCCCGTCCGTACGCCGTCCAAGGGCCTCCTGTACCAACGACTGCACCGCCATGACTTCGCCGACTGCCTTCCACATCCACCCCGTCACCAGCGAGGCCGACTGGGACGCCGCCCGCGCCATTCGTGAACAGGTCTTCATCGTCGAGCAGGACTGCCCGCCGGAGGACGAGTGGGACGCCTACGACGCCACGAGCCGCCACCTCCTCGGCTGGGCCGGAGACACCCCGGTCGCCACGGCGCGGTGGCGGACGGTGCCCTATGACGAGGCGCTGGCGGCCAAGCTGGAGCGCTTCGCCGTCCTTCCGGACTACCGCGGACGCGGCTACGGTCGGGCCCTCGTCGCGTTTGCCCTGGACGATGCACGCCGTGCGGGCTTCACGACGTTCATCCTCCACGCCCAGGCCCACCTGGAAGCCTTCTACGCGGATTTCGGCTTCGAGACGGTGAGCGGCGTCTTCGAGGAAGCGAGCATTCCGCACGTCAAGATGGTGCGGACCGACGCCGCCTCCTGAAACGAGCGCGGGCGCCCGGCACCGGCGGCCAGACGCCCACGACGTCGTGATCGTATGTCGGAGGGATCGGTTAGGACCCTGCCGGGTCGGCCTCCGGATCGGCATTCAGGTCCACGTCGGCGATCTCCGGATTGAGCCGCACCGTGGCCAGCGTCCGCAGCGAGTCGAGCGTGGCATCGAGCACGCCTTGCTGCCCTTCCTGGGCCAGCATGTTGACCGCGCGCGTCGAGTCCATGAGGTCCGCCGTGCGCTTGCCCGTCAGGCGGATGATGTGGTAGCCGAACTGTGACTCGACCAGCTCCGGGTAGACGGCGCCGGAGTCGGCCAGCGAAAAGGCGGCATCCTCGAAGGCGGGCACCATGCGTCCGCGGCTGAAGTAGCCGAGGTCGCCGCCCTGCGCGGCGCTGCGCGGGTCCTCGCTGTGGCGCTCGGCCAGCTCGGCGAAGTTCGTTCCGGACTGCACGCTGTCGAGCACGGACGCGGCGAACTGCTGAATCGAGTCCTTGGCCTGCTCGTCGGCATTGCGGGTCAGGAACAGGATATGCTGGGCGCGCACCTCCTGCGCCCGGGCCTGCCGGAACGAGTCGACGGCGGCGGCGCTCGGCGAGGGCGCGCTCTGGGCGATCTCCTGCTGGAGCGTCCGCATCTTCAGCTGCTGCTGGATCGTGCTGCGGAGCGAGTCGATGGTAAAGCCCTGGGCCGTCAGGGCCGAGTCGAAGGCCGCCTGGTTCGGGAAGCGGCTCTGGATCTGCTGCAACTGCTGCGCCACCATGGCCGGGTTGGCGGCGATCTCACGCTGCTCCGCCTCGCCCATGACGAGGTGGCGCATCACGAAATCCACCACGATGTCGCGGCGCAGGCGCTGTTGCTGCTGGTTGTCCGTGCGGAGGGCGGGATTCTGCTGAGCGACCTGGTTGAACGTCGCCTGATAGAGGTCCGCCGTCAGGGTGTCCGTGCCGTAGCTGGACGAGACGATGGCCGCGATGCTGGAGTCGCTGATGGGCTCCCCGATGGTGTACGGACCGTCGTCCTCGGCCGTGTTGGCATTGCCACCGCCGCACCCGGCGATGAATGCGACCGTGAGCAGGACCGCTGCCAGCAGGCTGATGCTGGAGCGTCGAGAGGGCGTCGATGATGTCATAGGAAGCCTCAGTAAGCTGATGCCGTGGTCTGATTACGTTGGCGAGGTTCTACAGTGCGATGGCGGCTCGGGTCCGGCTCCGATTTGATCTTTGGATTAATGTGCAATTTGCTTGAAGGGATGCCTGCCGAGGAACCCTCCCGTCGGAGGACGCGTTGTTGGCGGTCCGTTTTCAGATGCCCGGTTCGTCTAGGGGTCTAGGACGCCGGCCTCTCACGCCGGTAACACGGGTTCGAATCCCGTACCGGGTACCTCCTCTCTCAACGCCTGGCTTCGTTCGCGGAGCCGGGCGTTTTTTGTTGCTCGACCTAAGTTGTGGGGTAATACGAGTTCAGCGTGGCGATGTCCGTATTGCTTCGTGTTGCGCAATGCATGCAGTGGTGTGAAGTTATTTCTGACGTCACCGTCGCACCTGGGACCGTTTGTTCGGGCAGAGCCCCAACGCTCTGTCTGGTAGAGGATGTCCGTTTTG
>JAAAOL010000346.1 GCA_009908885.1 Bacteroidota bacterium
GGGTTTCCAGCAGCAGCTTCAAGGTGAATTGGACGTTCGCGCCGACGAACTCCTGGCGCATCACTGCCGTCTACGATCTGCAGACGGACAGCGCCTCGAATCCCTTCAGCGATCCGCGCTCGTTCTTCAGCTTCCGCCCCCCGGAGCGCCTCGACTGACCGCTCCGCTGATCCCATCGCCGCAGGCCGACATCGCTCATGCACGTTTCGACGCAGGACATAGCCCTGTTCGGCAAGCTGCCGGACCACGGCGACTTCGTGCGCCACCAGGCGACGGGTCCGCTCATCCGGGCGATGGACGACTGGATTCGGCAAGGGCTGTATCTGGCCAAGCAACGGCGGGCCGATGGGCTGGACGCGGACCCTGCCACCCGCTCGGCCACCCGGTTCTTCTTCGATCCCGGATCGCACGACGGGGGCCTGCTGGGGGCGTTGCATCCCAGTCATGACCGCGTGGGGCGCACGTTTCCCTTTCTGGCTGCCGTCGAGGTGCAGCCGACCGGGAGGGACGAGGTGCCGTCCCTTCCCATCGCCTACGATGCGCTCCTGACGCAGACGAGCCGCATGGTTCGGGAGGCGGCGACCGCTGCAATCAGCCTGGACGACGCGATCCGCGCCCCCCAACCGCAGAGCCAGCCCGCATCCGGAGCGCAGGCCCGTTACGACCGCTTTCTGCAGGCGACGACCCTGCGGTCGCTCTGGGAACGCCTCTGGGACTATGCGGACGACTCGCGCACGTACCGGCTCGTCAAAAACATGCTGGACATCCTGCTCCCGCTGCGCGACGGCGTGCCTGACCGGTTCTCGCTGGTCCTGCGCTTTCCCCTCAGCGACACGGACGAGCGTGCCCTGGAAGCCGCCTTCTGGATGCAACTCACGCTCCGGCTGATCGGCCCGTCCGACGCGGCGCCGAGCTTCTTCATCGTGGACGGCGCGGAGGGAGGTGGCTTGTTCCTGTCGCTCCGTCCCCCGCCGCATGACGTGCTGTTGCACCTGTTCCTCGACCAGGCCGACACCGACAACGTGTGCCGCCTGGAGCAGATGGGCTCGTTCACGGCCGTCGAGGCCGCTCTCGCCATCCCGGCCAAATACGGGACGATGATCGAGTCGGACGCGCTCACCTTGCAGGACATGCTGAATCAGCTCTAGCAGCGCCACCGCTGCGCCATTCTCACCGTCGGTACGCGCTCCTGCGTATCACCACCGACATCACTTAGCATCACAGGGCCATGGCAGAAGCGCCAGACGTTCAGATCGAGGATCTCTCTCCGATGTTGCAAGACCTCGTGTCGCCCATCTCGGACGACAATCCGGTGGGCACCGATGTGACCTACGAGGACTCGTTCAGCCAGCTCAAAGCCGAAATCGACAAGATCGCTGCCGTCAGCGTCGATGGGGGAGTAGACTACGAGCGCGTGGTGGAACTCGGCGTCAAGGTGCTTTCTGATCTGTCCAAGGACCTGCGGGCGGCCACCTTTCTGGCGATGGGACTGCAGAAGACCCGAGGGTTCGAGGGGCTGGCCGAGGGCCTTGCCGCGATTGATCTGCTGACGCGGAAATACTGGGAAGACATGTACCCGCCGCTACGCCGGATCCGGGGACGAAAGAATGCCCTGCAGTCGCTCTCAGACCGTCTCAAGGAGTGGGTGGCTGACGACCAGCCGGTGGCCGACGACGTGCCGCACCTGGAGCGGGCGCTGGAGCATATAAAGGCGCTTCAGGCGTTCACGATGGAGACGATGGAAGAGAACGCGCCCGCACTGAGCGGGTTGAGCCAGGCCATCGAGAAGGCCCTGCGCCGCGCCCCGAAGCCGGAGCCGGAGCCCAGCGACGAGGGGGAGGACACGGCAGACGACGCTGCGTCGCAGCAACAGGCGTCGTCGGCTGCGCAGCAAGCGTCCTCAGCATCAGCCCGCACCTCTGCTGCCGCCGATCCCTCGGCGGATCTGGAGTCGGAGAAGGACGCCAGGAATGCCGCGCTGGAGATCGCGGACTTTCTGTTGGAGCAAGACGACAGCAACCCGGTCGCGTATCGCCTCACGCGTATGATGCGGTGGAGTGCGCTCCAGCAGGAGCCGCCCAGCGAAAACGGGCAGACGCTCATCCCGCCGCCGGAGTCGCACCGCATCAACTTTCTGGAGAACCTGGTAGGACAAAACAAACCGGCCAATCTCGTCAAGCAAGCGGAGCAGTCGTTTCGCAACTCGGCGCTCTGGCTCGACCTGCAGCGCTACGTGGCTACCGGGCTCGGCGCGATGGGGATGAACTACGCCGCGGCCCAGGAGGCGGTATGCATCGAGACGGGCCTGTTGCTCAAGCGCATTCCCCGGCTGCCGTCGCTCGCGTTCAACGACGGGACGCCCTTCGCGAACGCGGCCACCAAGGCCTGGATCGAGATGCAGGTAGAGCCCCTCTTCCAGGGCGACGGGGGAGAGGGCGGCTCGGGCGGCGGCGACAGCGCCCATCTGGCGGAGCAGTACGACGAGGCCCGGCAGCACCTGGGCAACGGCGACCTCGGCGCGGCGCTCGATGCCATGCGCAACGGTCAGGAGCAGGACGCCTCCCAGAAAGATCGTTTCCTGCGGCGGCTCTACGTCGCCACCCTCTGCGTCAAAGGCGGACAGCCCGCCGTGGCGCGCCCGGTGCTGGAGCACCTGGGCCAGGAAATCGACGCGCACGACCTGGAAGCCTGGGACCCGTCCCTGGCCCTGGAGGTGTGGACCAACCTGCACCGCTGCTACACTACGCTGGCCGATGACGCGAAGGACGAGGCGGCCGCGCAGTACCGCCAGCAGGCCCAGCGCGTCTTCGATCGGCTCTGCCAGATCGACGCGTCTCACGCCCTCTCCGTTATTCGCTCGTGACCGTTGATTTTTAGTAGAAAAGTGTTACCTTTATATCTGATGTGCCAATGACCGGTCCCGCCGACGACGCCGCAGGGCTTCCGCTTCATTTGGAGGTCAGCCGCCGTCTCTCGAGCCAGCTCTGCAGGGATCACCTTGGCTCTCTTTCCTCCCCGGCTGTCGCCGTCCCCTTGGCGCGCCGTGGCCTGCACCAGCCAGGCCTGACATCATCACCGACCGCTATCGTCACACTCGCGCTTATACCGACTCTCTCCCATGGCAGGTAGCTTTCAGAAAGAAAAACCCCCGGCACGCGTCAACCTTTTCCTCGAAGTCTACAAAGGCGATGCGAAGGAAAAGGTAGAACTCCCCCTACGCATGTTGATGGTGGGCGACTACAAAGGTCAGCCCGATGAGACGCCGCTCTCCGAGCGCGAACTCCTCAATATCAACAAGGACAACTTCGAAGATGTGATGCGCTCGATGGATCTGAGCGCGGAATTCGTCGTCAAGAACACCATCAAAGGGGGCGACGAAGACATGAAGGTGGATCTCGACTTCGAGGATCTGGACTCATTCAGCCCCGAAGAGGTTGCCAAGAAGGTGCCCGAACTGAACAAGCTCGTGGCCATGCGCAACCTGCTGCAGGATCTGCGCAACCGCGTGGTCAGCCTGAGTCAGTTCCGGAAGGAGCTGAACAAGATCGTCAAGGACAAAGACCAGCTCAAGAAGCTCTCCAGCGAGTTGGAACAGTTTGTCCTCCGGGACAAGGGTGAGGCCGAAGCCGCTGAGGACGAAGAATAACCGCAGCGGCTCATCGAGGCCCTGAGCGGTCCCGCCGCGCATCATAGCCATTCCCTGCCACTAGGAAGAATCCCTTTTGCATCATGGCCGAAGTCAAACAGGAAGCCGGTGCCCAAGCCACCGAAGTCACCGAAGAAAGTAAGGAAAGCGTCCTCGACGGTATCTTTAAGCAGGTCGAGCTGACGGCCCCGGAAGGGTCGGTCTCCGTCGATGAGTTCGACGACGCCCAGGCCAACGCCGACAAGTCGAGAAGCTCGATGATGGCGGCGGCGCTGAGCGTCTTCGTCGACGCGGTCAGCCAGATGGACCAGCCCGTCGAGAAGGTCGACAAGGTGCTGCTCGACAGCCTCGTCGGTCAGATCGACGAGAAGATCAGCCGCCAGCTCGACCAGATCATGCACCACGAGGACTTCCAGAACCTGGAGTCGTCCTGGCGCGGGCTCAAGTTCGTCGTCGACCGGACCAACTTCCGGAAGAACGTCAAGATCGAGCTCATGCACGCTACCAAGAAGGAGATGCTGGAGTCCTTCGAGGATGCGCCCGAGCTGATCCAGTCGGCCCTCTATAAGCACGTCTACACCAACGCGTACGACCAGCCCGGCGCCGACCCGTACAGCGCGATCGTCTCGAACTACGAATTCGACAATTCGCCGCAGGACGTGGCGCTCATGCAGCAGCTGTCCAAGGTGTCGGCCTCGGCGCTGTGTCCCTTCATCGGCGGTGTGAGCCCGCAGTTCTTCGGCAAGGACACGTTCGCCGAGTGGAAGAAGATTCCAGATCTCTCCGCCTACATGGAGACGGCCGATTACATCAAGTGGAACTCGTTCCGCGAGAGCGAGGACTCCCGCTACATCGGCCTGACGATGCCGCGCTTCATGCTGCGGCTGCCGTACGGCGAAGACACAGTGCCCGTAGACGCGTTCAACTACGATGAAGACGTAAAGGGTACGGCCGACCACGAAGACTACCTCTGGGGGAACGCCTCGTATTCCTTCGCTGCCAACATGGTGCAGGCGTACATGAAGGATGGATGGTGCGTCCAGATTCGCGGTCCGCAGTCCGGCGGCAAGGTGGAAGACCTGCCTGTCCACCTCTACGACGTGGGCAAGGGCAAGGAGATGAAGATTCCGACCGAGGTGCCCATCAGCGAAACACTCGAATTCGAGGCGGCCAACCTCGGCTTCATTCCGCTGAGCATCTACGAGGGGCGCGACTTTGCGTGCTTCTTCTCCGCCAACTCGGCCCAGAAGCCGAAGATCTACGATGATCCGGACGCCACGGCCAACAGCCGCATCAACGCGCGTCTGCCGTACGTTTTCCTCGCCTCCCGCATCTCGCATTACCTGAAGGTGCTCCAGCGCGAGAACATCGGCGCGGCCAAAGACGCCGAGACGATCGAGAGCGAGCTGAACCGCTGGCTGAACGGTCTCGTGACCAAGATGGCGAATCCGTCGCAGGACGTCATCGCCAAGTATCCGCTCCGTGAGGGCCAGGTGAAGGTATTCGATTATCCCGATAACCCTGGGTTCTACGGCGTGCAGATGATGATCATGCCCCACTTCCAGATCGAGGGCATGGACATCAGCCTATCGATGGTCAGCAAGATGCCGAAAGAGCAATCGTAAGTACTGGTGGGATTTGTGAGCGCGTGATGCTCCATTTTCATCCAGCGTTGCGCATACCTACATGAAAGCGGGAAACGGCGTCAATCGCGTTTCTGCTTTCAACATCGACCCCTTTTCAACATCTCACTCAACTACTCAGGAGGCTAACTATGCCACTCGAATGCGCCGCGTTTTTTGGAGACTTCGAAGGTGGAAACACCAAAGCCGGACGCGAAGGGAGCTCCGTCGTCACTCAGTTTAATCACAAGATCTACCGCCCGGTCGACGATCAGACCGGCGAAGTGCGCGGTACCCGCGTGCATGGCTCGGTCGATCTGTTGCTCGAACTCGACAAGGCGACTCCCGAGCGGTTCAAACGACTCTCGGAGGGGAAGCAGTTGGGCAAGGTGGAGATCAAGTGGTACTGGGTCAACACCGAGGAAGGGACCGAGGAGCACTACTTCCAGCACACGCTGGAGCGTGTCAAGGTGGCTTCGCAAGAAGTGATCTGTCCCGACACGAAAGACCCTCAGCTGGAGAAGCAGCCGCACCAGGAGCGTGTCTCGCTGTTGTACGAGAAGCTGACGATGGAGCAGACCATCGACGCCATCGTCCACACGGACTCGTGGGAGGCCTAGGCCGGCACGTTACCGGGAAGGCCGTTCCAGGTGTTGGCTTGGAACGGCCTTTCTTTTTCCCGGTCGTCTGTCGTTCGATCGTTCGTCCCCGACGTCCCCATTGATCGCTCCCTATGCGCGCTGGTCTCTACGACATCCTCAGTGGTGAATTCGCCGATGGCCGCCCCGTAGACAGCGTCTCGGAGGATGACCAGTACATCCTCAGCATCGTCAGTAACCTAAACTATCTCTTTAATTCGCGCCAGGGCGCCATCAAGCACCTGCCCGGCTACGGGCTGCCCGACATCACCGAAATCTACCGGGACATCCCCGACTCCATCCAGAAACTCAAGCGGGCCATCCAGGAAGCCGTCGAGGAGTATGAGCCCCGGCTGAAACACATCCGGGTGCACTACAAAGAGACGGACTCGTCCTCCTTCCGCATCATTTTTATCCTCACGGCCTCCTTGCTCAACGACGATCGCGTCAAATTCCAGACGACGTTCTCGTCGCAGGAAAAGGCCCAGGTCGTCACCCAGATACGCTGAGCCCTGCACCGCACACCCACCGTCGTTCCAGGATTCTAGAGCGTTGTACGACTCCATACTATGAGCCGTCGCTACTTTGAAGAAGAGATGCGCTACCTCTACGAGGCGGGGCGGCTGTTTGCCGAGGCGCATCCGGAGCAGGCGCGGTTTCTCAACGTCGATGCCATCGCGGACCGCGACCCGTACGTCGAGCGGCTGTTCGAAGGGTTTGCATTCCTCACGGGGCGCATCCACGAGCGGCTGGACGATGACCTGCCGCAGTACACGGAGAGCCTGTGCCGCGTGCTGTATCCACAGTTCATCCGGCCGGTGCCCTCCTGCACGCTCATCTCGTTCAGCCCCCGTCCCGGCCAGGTGCAGTCCACCACGGTCATCGAGAAAGGCACGGAGGTGCGCTCAGGACCCGTCGGGGCGGAGGAGGCGATCTGCCGCTTCCGGACGACGCGTGACGTGCGCCTGCATCCGATCTCGCTGCAGGACGTGCGCCTCGAATGGCTGCCGGACGGCACCTCGAAGGCCACGCTCGATCTTCGCCTCGTCCCCGGGGTCGACTATAGCAACGTCCAGTTGTCGCCGCTCCGCCTGCACTTTTTAGCACCGCCCACGCTGTTGTCGTGGATGCACCTGTTCTTTACGCAGCACGTCTCGGGCGTGACGCTCCGTGCTGAAGGCGGCCCGTTCGAGGGCGATCCGGTGCATCTGCGGGGCCAAGAGTGGGTGCGTCCCGGCGGGTTGAGCAACGACGAAGCCCTGTTGCCCTACCCGGACAATGCGTTCGAAGGCTACCGGCTGATCCACGAGTACCTCTGCTACCGGGAGAAATTCTGGTGCGTGGATCTGCACGGGCTGGACCGCCTGCGTGGGGACGTGACGGCCAATTCGTTGAAGGTGGAGGTGCAGTTCGACCGGGCCTTCCCGGAGGACCTGCGCTTCAACGACGAAAACATCCGGCTCTTCACGACGCCCGCGGTGAACCTGTTCGACCATCAGGCGGAGCCGATCCGCGCCAACCACCGCTCCCCGGAGTATCGCGTCTGGCCCAGCTCGCAGTACCGCCGCAGCATCGAGATCTACAGCATCGAAGAGGTGACCGGCATCGAAGACGCCACGGGCCGCCGCCACGACTACCTGCCATTTACAGGGTTTCGGCACGGCCGGGAGCCCGGGCAGCGCTTCTTCACCGAGACCATCAGTTCGAGCGTCTCGTCCCGGTACGAACTCTCGATCGCGCTCGACAGCCTGGAGCCGGACGACAACGGCGAACTGCCGACGGAGACGCTCTCGCTCGACATCTTGTGCACGAACGGCACGCTCCCCCGCGAACGGCTGCGGGAGGGCGCCCTCACGCGGGCGGAATCGTCCGTGACGGACCTGGCCACGTTCGAAAATGTCACGCGCCCCAGTCTGATCCTGTACCCGCCCGTCCAGGAGAAGACCAACTTTTTCTGGAAGCTGATCGCGCACTGGTCGCTCAACTACCGCTCCGTGGCGACGCGCGAGGCGGTCTCCGGGCTGATCGAGCTGTATGACTGGACCGACAGCAAGGCCAACAAGCGCCGCCTCGACGGCCTGCGCGAGGTGAACTGGGACGGGAAAGAGCGCATGCATCGCGGGGCCATCTACCGGGGGGGCGAGGTGACCGTGAAGGTGCATGAGGATAACTTCACCAACGAGGGCGACGCGGTCCTGCTCGGGTTGATCCTGAGCCGCACCTTCGAGATGTACACCACCCTCAACGCCTTCACCGATACGACGCTGGAGCTTATTCCCTCAGGCAGACGCTACGCATGGACGTCGAAGAACGGACAGCAACCGCTCCTGTAGATCCCGCCGTCTCAGACGAGGCGCGCGCTCCGTCGGACGCCGGGTCACGAGGCCCGAACGTCTACGCGCAGCTGTTCCGGGAGGGCTATCGCTTCAATTTCTACACGGCGGTGCGGCTGCTGGAGCGGTATTACGACGATGCGCCCACCCCGGGCAAGACGACCAAGGTGCGGCGGGAGCGCATCCGGCTTCGTCCCAGCGTCGACCTGGCGTTTCCGCCGTCCGACGTGAAGTCCATCGAGCGAACGGAAATGCCGTCGGGCGAGGAGGGCGCGGAGGTCTGCGTCACCTTCCTCGGGCTCTACGGCATCGACTCCCCGCTGCCGATCTACTTCTACGAGGAGCTCAACACGGAAGCCCCGGAGACGCTGCCGCTTCGCGACTTCCTGGACATCTTTAACCACCGCTTTTACAGCTTTTACTACGACGCCTGGAAGAAGTATCGGCCGGGACTGCACTACCGTCCCAGCGGGCAGGATGACGACTCGGATCGCTTTCTCTCGGTCGCCGGGCTGAGCACACCCCGGGCTGCGGATCAGGCGCCCGTGCGGAGGATGCGCATGGCCGGGCTGGCAGGCTACCTGGCCGGCCCGACCCGCACCGCACAGGGCTTACAGTACGTGCTCACCGATTTGCTCGACGGGCCGGGCGTGCGTGTCATCGAGAACGTGCCGCGCTGGGTGCGCATCAAAAACCGCCCGAAACTCGCCGCAGACGCCGGAGTCGGCGCCATCCTCGGCGAGACGGCCACCATCGGCGAGCGGGTGTATGACTGCTCCGGCAAGTTTCGCGTCGAACTCGGCCCGCTCTCGTTCGACGACTTTCAGTCGTTTCTGCCCGGCCATGAGGGCGCCCAGACGCTCGATTATCTGGTGCGGCTCTATGCGCCTGACTATCTTGACTACGATGTCAAGCTCCGGTTGCGTACGCCCGAGATCGTTCCCGCGCAGCTGGGCAACCGCAAAGGCAAGCTCGGCAAGAACGTGTGGCTCGGCCGGCCCGAAGGCGTCGAGGGCGTCACCGACCGCATCGTCCACTACGATTAACCCCGAACCCTCCCACGTCCGCCATTCACTCCCCAGCACCCTAACGCCATGATTACGAAGGACCTGAAGAAGCTCCTCCAGAAGCTGAACGATCACATGACGCAGGCCCTCGAAGGGGCCGTCGGATTCTGCATCTCGCGCGGCCACTACGAGGTGACCACAGAGCACCTCCTGCTGAAGCTCATGGAAGACGGCAGCGGCGACGTGCCGCTGATCCTGAACCACTTCGAGGTGAATACGAGCAAGCTGTGGGAGGATCTGCTCGACCGGCTCGAAGGCATGAAGACCGGCAATTCCGGGCGTCCGTCGTTCTCCCCGCTGATGCTTCAGGTCGTCGAGGCGGCGTGGGTCGTCAGCTCCGTGCATCACGGCTACGGCGAGATTCGCTCGGGCGCGCTGCTCGAAGCGATGCTGGAGAACGACGCCATGCGCGCTACGTCGTTCTTCGACCACCTCGAAGACGTCAACCGGGACGAGCTACGCCACAACTTCATCGACATCGTCGGCGGCTCGGCCGAGGACAAGATGGTCAGCCGCACCTCACCGCGTCCCCGCATGGACGGCGAGGCGGGCGGGCGCGAGGGCGAGACGGCGCTCGACCTGTACACGCACGACGTGACGGGCAACGCCCGCGCGGGCGACATCGACCCGGTCTTCGGGCGCGACACCGAGATCCGCCAGATCATCGACATCTTGAGCCGCCGCCGTAAGAACAACCCGATCCTCGTCGGCGAGCCGGGCGTCGGCAAGACCGCCGTCGTCGAAGGCCTGGCGCTGCGGATCGCGCAGGGCGACGTGCCGGACAGCCTCAAGGAGGTCGAAATT
>JAAAOL010000375.1 GCA_009908885.1 Bacteroidota bacterium
ATGGACGAACTCGTACTTGTAGAACGTGGTGTTATTGAGCGCGTCGGCGGTGTTGAACGCGAAGGCCGTCACGCGCGCTTCGAGCCCCATCGGCGGGGTGAGCGTCGTCAGGTGCGGGCCTGCGGCGTCGTTCATGACCCAGAACAGCGTCTGATCGCCTAGCACCTCGGGGCGGTCGCCCCCGGCCAGGTTGTAGTTGTTCGGGTTGCCGTCACCGTCGATGACCCCGGCGCCCAGTTCGAAGGGCCACTCCTGCAGGTCCTGCGTCGGCTCTTCACCGCGCTCGAAGGCTTCCACGTCAGCGCGGGAGACCTTCCAGATACGGTCGAAATCGGAGCAGTCGTCCGGGTTCGGCGGCGTGCCGTCGTCGTTCAGCGGGCCGGGAAAGAACTCGTAGTCCGCGCCAAACTGGGCGTACGTGGCGGCGGCCATCCGCAGCTCGCCGTCCACCTGACCACCGATCCAGATGCCGGAGGCGAAGATGGAAGCGAGGCCACTGCCGTTGGGCACCTCGTACTGGGCGCTGCCGCCCGGGCCGTAGAAGAGCGAGCCGGTCGTGGTGGCGCGGGCCCGCACGTTGTTCACGTCGAGGTCCTGGAAGAACGATCCGGTCTCACAGGTGCCTTTCGCCGCAGCGATGGCGGCCTGTACGGCCTTCGGGTCACGCTCTTTTTCGTCGTCCTTGTCCTTGTCCGGGCCAGCATAGGCCACCCCGGCCGTGAGCCCGAAGCAGGCTAAAACCAGCCAGAGGCTCAGCGTTTTGAGTGGTTGCATACGTAGCATTCTATTTCGGAGGTATATGTCTGTCTCAGCAGAACGGGAACGTTCGGCGCAGACCGCCCCGCCCGGCGCGATAGGCCGGGCGGGCGGGGCTGCGTCGAGGGCGTGACCTAGAAGTTGACGCGGACGCCGACGCGGGTGCGGCGCGGCAGGCCAAAGGCGCTAGAGCCAGAGAAGCTCGCCTGCCCCACACCGTTCGGGTTGTCCGTGTAGTAGTCGTAGTGGAAGAGGTAGCTGTCCGGATCGGTGGCTGCGTTGATCGCGTTGTCCGCGCCGCCGCCGGTCAGGAAGCCATCGTCATCCGGCAAGCCCGTTCCCCGGTAGAGGCCGAAGACGTTGCGCTCGTCCAGCAGGTTCTGCACCCACACGAACGCCGTCAGGCTGGCAGAGCCGCCTAACTGGAACCGGCGGTCGATGCGTAGATCGATCCGGTTTGACCACGGGAAGTTCGCACCGTTGATGCTGCCCTCGACGAAGTTGTTCGTCTGGTTGAAGATGGGCGTCACCACAGGCGTCTGCAGCTGCGTGTACGGGCGGCCACTCTGAATGACGGCCAGCACGTTCACCCCGAAGTTCTCCAGGATGTGCGTGCCGCCGACCATCGGGCCCTCACCCGCGCCCAGCCGGTAGTCTACACTCGCGTTGATCGAGTGGCGACGGTCGAAGCTGGCCGGAGAGATGAAGTCCGGGAAGTAGGTGCCGCGCCAGGCGATGGTGGCTGCCGTGGCGGCATCCGACCCGGTGCCCTGCGCAAACGAGAGCGTGTAGTTCGCGTTGATCGAGATGCCTCGCGTGCGCCGCAGGTCGAACTCGAAGGTCGCGCCCCTCGTCGTGGTGAAGTCCACGTTGAAGTGGCCGTAGTAGCCCGGGGCGGGGAACGACGCGTTCAGCGTCCGGCGACCAATCTTGTTCTTCTGCGTCCGGTAGAAGCCCGAGATCTGGAGCGCGGCCCGCGCACCGATGCGCTGGCGGAAGCCCAGTTCGTACTGCACCGTCCGCTCCGGCTCCAGGGCCGGGTTGTCGAACGCCGAGCCGCCACGGATGTCGAGGTGGGCGGCCGGGGGCAGATAGGCTCGTTCGGTCGGGCGCTGGTTGAGCACGTTGTAGCTGGCGAAGAAGAGCGCGCGGTCGGTCACCGGGAAGCTCACGCCGATGCGCGGCTGGAAGGTCACCTGCGGCTCGTAGTCCTCGAAGGCGGTGGACGGCGGAGCGTCCGATTCAGCCGGGCTGCCGAGGCGGTTGATTTCCTCGCGCGTGGCCTGGTCGCCGCTCGCGTCGTAGAAGTTGCCGTCGATGTCGCGGAAGCCCACGATCGGGCTGCCTTCGCCGCTCTCGAAGTACACGGCGTAGTCATCCTCGATATTGCCCGGGGCCTCTACGGCGCCGGCACGCACGATCGGACGGAAGGCAAACGGGTCCGTCAGGATCTGCGTGTTGTTATCGAAGACATCCACGCGCACGCCAAGGTCGAGGATGATGTCGCGGAACTCGATCTTATCGCGGAGATAGCCCGCGTAGTAGATCGGCTCGTACGGGGCGAGGTCGAAGTTCTCGCCCGCGTCGAAGGCGTCGATGTTGCCTTCATCGACTTCCTCGGTGCCCAGGTAATTGTACCCGTAGCGCTCGATGGTGGCCGTCTCGAAGGGGTCGAACGGAAGCTGGTCGTAGCTCGTGACGGCGTCCTCGGGGCTTACGGCCTCCGGGTTGCCGTCGGCGAAGTACCGCGCAAACTGGCCGCCGACGATGTCGAAGAGGCGCTGCGTGCGCTGCTCGAACTCGCCGCCGAACTCCAGCTGGTGCACGCCGACCTGCGTCGTCGCGTTCGCCGTGAGACGGAACTGCGTGTTATCGGTCTTGGTGAAGCGCGTCAGGCGCGTTCCGGGAGCCCCGAAGAGCGAGTAGATGCCGCCGCCGGAGGGCAGGCTGCCGTCCTGCAGGCTGGGCTCGTAGATCCCTTCGTCGGGATTGAACTGCCAGTAATTGCGCGCTACGTCGTTGATGTCGAAGCCGGGCGTCGGGTTGCCGTTGGCATCGACGCCGTCCACGTCAGCGTAGAAGAGCGCGTCCGCGACGTCGTCGGAGAAGCCCGTCGGGTAGCGCGTGAACTGATCCTGCGAGTAGTCCGCAGAGATCTCGTAGAACGTGGTGTTCGACAGGTACTGCCGCCACGTGGCCGCGCCGCGCCAGGTCTGACGATCCTGCTCGTAGAACACGTCCCGGGCGTAGAGCGACCGGTTGTAGTTAAACGTCTGCTCGTCCCGGTTATTGAACGTGCCCGAGAGCCGCAACTGCGTGCTCTGCGTCGGCTGGAAGGTCAGGTTCAGGTTCGTGTTGATATCCGTCTGCGGATGATCCTTCCCCTGCCGCCGCTCGAAGTCGTTGGCCGTGAACAGCTCAGCGCGGTCGGTGAGCTGCGAGTTGGCCACGGAGCCGTTCTCGCTGAGCAGTCCCTGCTCGCGGAGGAGCGCCTCGATGTCGCCGACGCCCGCGGAGTCCGGCAGGTTGGCCGTCGGGAAGGGGACGAAGAAGGTAGAGTCGTTGTCACTCACCAGAATGGCCTGCGGATTGGTCTGCAGGCCATTAAAGACGTCGTCCGGCAAGGTAAACGTCTCCGGCGAATACGGGCTCTGATCGGACTGATACTGGCCCTCGGCGGAGACGAAGAAGCTGAGCTTGTTCTGCACGATCGGACCACCGATCGAGATCGAGCCCAGATTGTAGCCGAAGTCGTCGAGCACCTCCGAGGTGATGGCCTCGACCGAGCCGAAGAATTCAGCGCCGATGCCGCTCTTGGTCGTGATCGAGATCACGCCGGACTGCACGTCGCCGTAGCGGGCCGGGATGGTGCCGATGAGCATTTCCTGCTCCTGCACCGCCTGCTGCGGCACGCCCACGAGGCCGACGACCTTGACGCCGTCGACGAAGAAGGTGACCTCCTGCTCGCGACCGCCGCGAATGAAGAGGTTGCCAGAACCCTCGTCCGAAACGACGCCGCCCTGCAGGGCAGCCACGTTGCCGGACCCGCGGACCGGCAGGTTCTCGATCGTCTCAGCCGTCACCGTGCGCGGGGCACCGATGGCGTCTTTCTGGATGAGGGGCCGTTCGTATTCGACGACGACCTCATCGAGCTGAGCGCCCTCTTGCAGTGAGAAATCGATCTCGCGGGTGTAGCCCGCATTGATTTCGACGTCGTTGACCGAACTGGTCTGATAGCCGACGAACGACGCCTGTACGTCGTAGGTGCCGACCGGAACGCCGATTAGGACATAATTACCGTCAACGTCGGTGGCCGTCCCGAGCGTGGTCCCGCTCAGGACGACGTTCGCCCCGGGAAGGGGCTCGCCTGTAGCGGCGTCAGTGACGGTACCGGTGAGTTTACCCGTGCTCTGGGCCCACGCCATACTCGGCGCGACCAGCAGCATGAGTAATAGCGCACCCCATTTGCGTACCATATGCTACCTCCTGTCGTGTGATGTGTGGCAGAAAAACTATGTTCGAAGTCGACGGCCCGTGTGGGGACCACACGAACCGCAGGCGTTGCAACCGCACCCTTTCATGCGACAGCGATCACCAGATCACGGGCGCGGGGGCGTCCTGAGCGCATAGCCACAGCAGACCTACCTTGCACGTACCGCTGCGTGGGGCGCAGCAGTGCGTCTGTGCCGAGAAACGGCGTGCTCCTGAGAGCGGTGGGGAAAGAAAAGCTGTAGCAACGTTCTCTATGTGCGACGCTCCAAGATGGTCAAGAAGATGGCTGTACCTCTCGTTCAGGTTGATGGCTCAAATATATCGGGGGGCCTTTCCTTTGTCAAGGTATTATTAGCGTACCATTAAACAGGGACTAAGAATTGCATGGGAGCGCAAATCCACTACCCATCCGTTCATGGTCGCTGTCATCGTGGCCCAATATTTGATGCGATCTGAGATTCAACATCGAGAAGCGCAATGTGCCTCCCGGCCCCTTCCGCAACGGCAAGAACCAGGGCGGCCCGGCTGAACCTCTTTTGTTAGCATCGTCGGCACAAGGTGGGCCCTGCGATAGGGAAATGTGCCGGGCGGCTCAGCCGTTTAGTTTGAACATCCTCCAATAAAGGACTTCAGGGCCTTCCTTCGGATTAAGAAAAGGTGAACTCCCCTGGAATGCAAGCCGACCGTCGTCCCGGCCCGCGTAGCTGGCACGCCTCGGCTTCCTTAAACGCCCGTCACGTCGCGGATCCAGTTCCAGAGGTCGTTGTACCCCCGCCGGTCGTTGGCCGAGGTCAGCACGACGGGCACGTCCATGGCCCCGCGCGCTAACACCTGCTCGACGCGGCGCACGCTCTGCCCCCGCTTGTTGCCGGAGAGCTTGTCGGTCTTCGTGAGCGCAATCAGATAGGGCACCGGACTCTCCCGCATGAGCGCCATCACGTCTTCGTCATGCGACTGCGGCGGGTGCCGACTGTCGACCAGGTGGATGACCAGCCGCAACGCCGACCGCTCGGTGAGGTAGCGCCCGATGAGCTGCCCCCACCGCTCCCGCTCCTTCTTGGACACCTTCGCGTAGCCATACCCCGGCAGGTCCACGAAGTACAGCTTCCCGTTGATGCGGTAGTAGTTGAGTTGCTGCGTCTTCCCGGGCGACCGGCTCGTGCGCGCCAGACTCTTCCGTCCGAGCAGCATATTCAGCAGCGAGCTCTTGCCCACGTTGGATCGCCCGACGAAGGCCACCTCGGGCAACTCGGGCGGCGGCAGCTGTTCCCACCGCGCCACGCCCTTTACGAATTCAGCGTCACGGACGTGCATCGATGCTGGGCGTTGGCGAGAGGGTGCGTGGGAGGTCGGGAGTCTGGGAAAGGGAGAAGGGGTGAAGGGGTGAGGAGGCGTACCCCAGGGGAGAGCGACGGGGCGAGGCATACATTCTCGCGTGACCTCCCCCATTCTCCCGCTCCCCCATTCTCACACACGCATAACGCCACCCGTACAGAAAAGCTACGGGGTTGGGAATGGAGTCGCCCAGCGTCAAGCCGGCGTCCCCAGATGCTCCGCGACGGTCTCGCCGATGAGGGCCGGGTTCTTGACGATGACGGCGCCGGCATCTTCGAGGGCGGCGAACTTGTCCTCCGCCGTCCCCTTGCCGCCGGAGATGATCGCACCCGCGTGGCCCATGCGTCGCCCGGGAGGGGCCGTCCGCCCCGCGATGAACGCGAAGACGGGCTTCGTCATGTGCGCTTTGATGTAGGCCGCGGCCTCTTCCTCCGCCGTCCCGCCGATCTCGCCGATGAGGACCACCGCGTCGGTGTCGTCGTCGGCCTCGAAGAGCTTGAGGGCGTCGACGAAGCGCGTGCCGATGATGGGATCGCCGCCGATGCCGACGGCAGTGCTCTGCCCGAGCCCCTGGCGCGTGAGCTGGTCGACGGCTTCGTAGGTGAGCGTGCCGGAGCGCGAGATGAGCCCGATGCGGCCCTCGGCGAAGATCATGGCGGGCATGATGCCTACTTTGGCCGCGCCCGGCGTGATGACACCCGGACAGTTGGGCCCGATGAGGCGCGCGCCCTTCTTCTGCACGAAGGCATACGTCGGGATCATGTCCTGCACCGGAATGCCCTCGGTGATGCAGACGATGACTTCGATCCCGGCGTCGGCGGCCTCCTGGATGGCGTCGGCGGCGAAGGGCGGGGGCACGAAGATGATGGACGCGTTGGCCCCCTCCTGCTCCACCGCCTCTACGACGGTGTTGAAGACGGGCCGGTCCAGATGCGTCTGTCCGCCCTTGCCCGGCGTGACGCCCGCGACGACGTTCGTGCCGTACTCGATCATCTGCCCGGCGTGGAAGGTGCCTTCACTGCCCGTGATGCCCTGCACCACCAGGCGCGTCTCTGCGTTGACGAGAATGCTCATTCCGATGTTCGGTTTTCGATTTCAGGTTTAGGGTTGTGCGTTTCGGGTTGCAGGTTGGACTAGCCGCTAAATCATAAGAAAAATGACCCGCAACCCATAACCCGCAACCCGTAACCTTTAAAGATTCATCACCGCGTCGCCGACTTGCAACAGATGGGCCTCGTCGAAGTGACGCCCGAGCAGTTGCAGGCCGACAGGGAGATGGGGCGCGTCGGGATGGGTACCGATGGGCACGACGAGGCCGGGCACGCCCGCGAGGTTGGCCGTGACGGTGTAGATGTCGTTCAGGTACATCGCCAGCGGATCGCCGATCTTCTCGCCCAGCTTGAAGGCCGGGGTCGGCGTCGCGGGCGTCAGGAGCACGTCCACCTCCTCGAAGACCTGGTCGAAGTCGTTGCGGATGAGCGTGCGCACGCGCTGGGCCTTGGCGTAGTAGGCGTCGTAGTAGCCGGATGAAAGCACGTAGGTGCCCAACATGATGCGGCGCTTCACCTCGTCCCCGAAGCCCTCGGTGCGGCTCTGCGTGTAGAGGCGGTTGAGCAGCGTCTCCTGCTCGTCGATCTCCTGGCGGAGCGCCGTCACCCGGTCGTCGCGCCCGTCGGCCTCGGCAGCGGCCAGCGCCTCCTGCATCGTCTCCCGCTCTTCGACCAGCGACCGCTGCACGTCCTGCAGGTCGGCGCGGTGGCCGTAGCGGATGCCGTCGTACCGGGCCAGGTTGCTCGACGCCTCCGCCGTGGCCAGTATATAATACGTGGCGACGCCGTACTTCGTGTGGGGCAGCGAGACCTCACGCACTTCGGCGCCCTCGGCTTCGAGCGCGTCGACTTTCTCCTGAATGAGCGCGCGGATGCCGTCGTCCAGCCCCTCGGCGAAGTATTCCGTCGGCAGGCCGATGCGCAGTCCCGTCACGCCGCCGTCGAGCGCGGCCGTGTAGTCCGGCACCTCCACCGGCGCGCTCGTCGCATCGTTCGGGTCCACCCCGGCGATGGCATTCAGCAGCGTCGCCACGTCTTCCACGCTGTGGCCCATCGGACCGATGACGTCGAGCGAGGAGGCATAGGCCACCAGCCCGTAGCGGCTGACGCGCCCGTAGGTCGGCTTGAGCCCGACGACGCCGCAGAAGGCCGCAGGCTGCCGGATGGAGCCGCCCGTGTCGGAGCCGAGCGCCGCGTGGCACATCCCCGCCGCCACCGCCGCCGCCGAGCCGCCGGAGGACCCCCCAGGCACGTAGGCGTCGTCGTGCGGATTCTTCGTCGGGCCGTGGTGCGAGGTCTCGTTGGACGAGCCCATGGCGAACTCGTCGCAGTTGGTCTTGCCGATGAAGATGGCCCCGGCGTCGCGTAGCTTCTCGATGACCGTCGCGTCGTAGAGCGACTCGAAGTCGTCCAGCATCTGGGAGCCGCACGTCACCTGCCGCCCTTTGATGCAGATGTTGTCCTTGACGGCCAGGATGAGTCCCGTCAGTGGGCGCTCGTGGCCTTTCTCGCGCATGCTGTCGAGGTAGCGGGCGTGGTGCAGCGCCCCACCGTCGTCGACGTAGGTGAAAATATTGAGGCGGTCGTTGTCCGCGCGGATGCGATCCAGGCAGGCCGAGACGAGGGCTTCACACGTCGTCTCGTTCTGATCCAGGGCACGGCGTGCCGCGCCAAACGTGCGATACTCCATGAAGGGATGGGTGCTGAGAAGAATAGTGGGTGATGACAGGCTGCCGGGCCTCCACCGGGCGTCCATATAAATACGAAAGGGCGTATCAGGATGCGATACGCCCTCGTGTCGTGGCGGAAGCTCTCGGCGCAGTGGCGCGCCTCAAGAGGCCTGCTGTTGCGAAGTCTCCTGCGAGCCGGGGTTGTCCGAGCGGGCGGGCTCCTGCGGCTCGGCCTGCGGCGACTGCTGACGCGGGGTCGGCTGTTGCTGCGGCGGCTGGATCCGGCTGGAGTGCTCGTTGACGTTCAGCTCCCGCTGGATCTCGCTCGTGGCGTCCTTGAACTCACGGATGCCTTTGCCCAGGCCCCGCGCGATCTCCGGAATGCGCTTGGCTCCGAAGATGAGCAGGACGACCAGAAAGATGAGAATAATCTCAAACGGTCCTAGGCTGCCCATAACTGGCTACCTCTTAACATGGTGATGGGGATGCTCCACGGGATCCGCCGTAACCCACAGCGGGGGAGCAGGAACACAACGGTCCGCCCTCTTCCGGGTTCCTCTCCCCGACCGCACGAAACTGGACGCCCTGCTACCAGTTTGCCGTACACTTCATTCCAGTCCTACCGTTACCGCTTGCTCGCGCCGATGGCTTCCGCCGATGCCCCCCTCTCCCGTGACGACGTCCTGGCCTGGCCCAAGGCCGAGTTGCACTGCCACCTCGACGGCTCGCTCCGCCTCGCCACCATGCTGGAGCTGGCCGCTGCCCAGGACAAGATGGACGTGCTCCCTGCCGAGGACGAGGAGGGCTTACGGACGATCCTGCGCAAGGTGGACGACTCGGAGACGCTGGAAGCCTACCTCGCCTGGTTTCGGTACACGCTGCCGCTGATGCAGTCGGAGGACGCCCTGCACCGGATCGCCTACGAACTCGTCGAGGACAATGCGCGGGAGAACGTCCGCTACCTCGAAGTGCGGTACTCCCCGATTCTGCATACCGAGGAAGGGCTCACGCTGGAGGCCGTGAACGATGCCGTCCTCGCCGGGCTGGAGCAGGCCGAGCGCGACCTCGGCGTCACGACGTCGCTCATCATCTGCGGGCTGCGCGATCGGTTCGAGAGCGCCTCGCTGCGCCTGGCCGAGCTGGCCGCCGCGTACCGGCACCGAGGCGTCGTGGCCTTCGACCTCGCAGGCGGCGAGGCGGGCAACCCGCCCAAGCACCACTTGCATGCCTTCTATTACGCCCGCAACAACCTGCTCAACCTGACGGTGCACGCGGGCGAGAGCTGGGGCCCCGACTCGATCCAGCAGGCGCTCTTCTACTGCGGCGCCCATCGCATCGGCCACGGCATCACGCTCTATCAGGACCCGGAACTGATGGCCTACTTCGCCGACCATCAGATCCCGCTGGAGATCTGCCCGACGAGCAACGTGCAGACGCACGTCGTGGAGAGCTACGACGAACACCCCCTGCCGCGCTACGTGGAGGCGGGCATTCCCGTCACCGTCAACACGGACAACCGCCTCTTCAGCCGCACCTCGGTGACGGAAGAGTTGTGGCGCGTCTACACCCACTGCGGCATCGATGCCAATCAGCTCCGCGAAATCGCCCTGAACGGCTTCCGGTATGCGTTCCTCTCCTGGGAGGACAAGCAAGCCCTGCTGCGTGAAGTCACTGAGACGTTCCCGATGGCTCCCACCCGCGAAACCCCCGTCTGGTAGGGTTGAGAACGGGAGAAAGGGCGAGGGAGCACGGGTGAATCAGGCGAGCATCCGCCGTAAAGATCATGCCAGCCCCTCCCACACTC
>JAAAOL010000093.1 GCA_009908885.1 Bacteroidota bacterium
GGACGTCTTTCTGCCGTACGTGCGCGACGAGCACACGCTGGCGCGGCCCTGGGCCAGGCCGGGCACAGAAGGGCTGGAGCACCGCCTCGGCGGGCTGGAGAAGCAGCACGAGACGGGCAACGTGTCGTACGATCCGGCCAACCACCAGATGATGACGCGCCTCCGTGCGGCCAAGGTGGAGCGCGTGGCCCAGGACATCCCCCCGACGCCCATCTACGGCGACGACGAGGGCGACCTGCTGCTGATCGGCTGGGGCTCCACGCGCGGCAGCATCGAGGCCGCCATCGACGCGGTCCGCAGCCAGGGCCGGCGCGTGAGCAGCATCCACCTGCGCCACCTCCACCCGCTGCCGCCCGACCTCGGCGACATCTTCGCGCGCTTCGAGCGCTACCTGGTGCCCGAACTCAACAACGGCCAGCTCGTCCGCGTCCTGCGCGACCAGTTCCTGCGTCCGTTCATCCCGCTCGACAAGGTGCAGGGCCAGCCGCTCCGCCGCAGCGAGGTGGTCGCCAAGATCGACGACATCCTGTCCACCGACGCCTGAGACGCACGCGGCACCGCCGTCTTCGACCCTCTGCCCCACGACATCGACTCGTTCTTCCGATGGCTGACGATAAGAAACACCAAGACAACGGCCAGCAGCCGAAAGGCAAGAAGCCCACACTCCCGCCGGGCTACGGCGCCAAGGGCAAGAAACCGACACCGCCCCCGCAACCGGCCGGCAAGCGCTCTCCCGACGGCCCGCCCAAGACGGTCTCGGGCAGCAAGAAGCCAAAGATGCCACCGGGCGCCAAGCTCCCGCCGGGCCACAAACCCAAGATGCCGCCCTCCAGCGGCGACGGCGCCCCGGCGCTCACGCGCAAGGACTTCGCCAGCGACCAGGACGTGCGCTGGTGCCCCGGCTGCGGCGACTACGCCATCCTGGCCACGGTGCAGCGCCTCATGCCGGAGCTGGGCATCCCGCGCGAGAAGCAGGTCTTCATCAGCGGCATCGGCTGCTCCAGCCGCTTCCCGTACTACATGAATACCTACGGGCTGCACTCCATCCACGGGCGCGCCCCCGCCATCGCCACGGGCCTGAAGGCGAGCAATCCCGACCTCGACGTGTGGATCATCACCGGAGACGGCGACGCCCTCTCCATCGGCGGCAACCACCTGATCCACATCCTGCGCCGCAACATCGACACGCAGATCCTGCTCTTCAACAATCAGATCTACGGCCTGACGAAGGGGCAGTACAGCCCGACCTCCGAGCAGGGCAAGATCACCAAGAGCACGCCGTACGGCTCCATCGACTACCCGTTCAACCCGGTGCCGCTGGCGCTCGGGGCGCACGGCACGTTCGTGGCCCGCACGATGGACCGCGACCCGAAGCACATGAAGACCATCCTCCGCCGCGCCCACGACCATCCGGGCACGGGCTTCGTGGAGATCTACCAGAACTGCAACATCTTCAACGACAACGACGGCGCCTTCTTCGAATTCACCGAGAAGGACTCCAAGCCGGAGCGCGCGCTCTTCCTCGACCACGAGCAGCCGATGACGTTCGACAACGGCACGAAGGGCCTCCGGCTGGACGGCTGGCGGCTGCAGGTCATCGACCTGGAGGAGGGCGACTGGTCGGTGGACGACTGCGTGGTCTACGACGAGACGAGCCGCGAGCTGGCCGGGATCGTCAGCCGCATCTTCCGCGAGCCCGACCTGCCGCAGCCCTTTGGCGTCTTCTACTGCGAGGACCGCCCGACGTACGAGGCGATGCTGCACACGCAGATCGAGGGTGTGACCGAGAAGCGCGGCCAGGGCGACCTCGCCGACCTCCTGCACGCCGGAGATACGTGGACGATCAGCTAACGCGGCGTAGCTTCGTGATTCAGCACCCAGAGGCCGTCCTGCCAGCGCGGGGCGGCCTCTTCTATCGTCGGCGGCGCGTGGTTGGCGTGGCTGCAGAGATCCCAACTCGTCAACAGCATTTCCCACTTCGCCGCGAAACTAGGCCGGGGGTGGTGGTACAAACAGGCACGCTGGCCTGCACGCTGGCCTCCCGAGCACTGTTGTACCCCCACCATGATTCTGCACAAGCTCAACCGGTTTCAAGACGTCGGCCTTCTGATCCTGCGCATCGGCATCGGCATTGCCTTTATGGTGCACGGCGCCCCCAAGCTCCTCGGCGGTCCGGAGCGGTGGGCGGACCTGGGCGGCGCGATGGGCAACCTGGGCATCACCTTCGCCCCCACCTTCTGGGGCTTCATGGCGGGCGCCGCCGAGTTCGGCGGCGGGCTGCTACTGGTCCTCGGCTTTCTGTTTCGACCGGCCCTCTTTCTGCTGGTCTTCACGATGATCGTCGCGGCGACGCAGCACATCGTCACCGGTCAGGGCTCGCCGTGGCACGCCATCGAGGCGGGCATCTCCTGTTCCTGAGCCTCATCTTCATCGGGCCGGGGCGCTACAGCCTGGACGAGCGTGCCCACCAGCGCAAACGCTCGCTCTACTAACTGGCCCTTCGACCCCGACGCGACTGCCTCACAGCGTCGTAACGAGAGCAACACAACCCGCGCTGACTGGCGTTCATACAATCGGTGCGAACGCGCTTCATTCACTCGAACCAACGGAGGTACATACCATGGCCAAGAAGATCTTGATGCTCGTGGGCGACTACGGGGAAGATTACGAGACGATGGTGCCGTTCCAGGCGCTTCAGATGGTGGGCCACGCGGTGCACGCCGTCTGTCCCGACAAGCAGAAGGGCGACACGGTGCGCACGGCCATTCACGACTTCGAGGGTGACCAGACGTACTCGGAGAAGCCGGGACACAACTTCCAGGTCAATGCTACTTTTGATGACGTCGACGAGACGAGCTACGACGCGCTCGTGGTGCCCGGCGGGCGGGCGCCGGAGTACCTGCGCCTGAACGATCGCGTGCTGGAGATCGTCCGCCACTTCGCCGAGGCCGACAAGCCCATCGCGGCCATCTGCCACGGCCTGCAGATCCTGACGGCAGCGGGCGTCGTCGAGGGGCGGCGCTGCACGGCCTATCCCGCCTGCGGCCCGGAGGTCGAGCTGGCGGGCGGCACGTATGAAGAGGTCCCGGCGCACGAGGCCGTCGTGGACGGCAACCTGGTCACCTCGCCCGCATGGCCGGGGCATCAGCGCTGGCTGGCCGAGTTCCTGAAGGTGCTGGGCACCCACATCGAACACCGCGAGCCGGTGGCGGCCTGAACGCCCTTCCAGCCCCCAACAAACACGAAAGCCGGACCTGCCGAGGCGGGTCCGGCTTTCTGTATGTCATTGCGATGCGGCCTACGCTAGCGTCGTTCGATGACGCCCGGATTCCGCACGACGAACTCGACGCGGCGATTCAGCGCGCGGCCCGTCTCCGTCTCGTTGGACGCGACCGGCCGCGCCTCGCCGAAGCCGGCGGCCAGGATGCGCTGCGGCGCCACGTCGAACGCATCGAGCAGGTACTGCCGCACGGCCAGCGCGCGGCGCTCGGAGAGGCGCTGGTTATACTGCTCGGAGCCGACGCTGTCCGTGTGCCCCGCCACCTCGATGCGCAGGCTCGGGTACTTCGTCATTACCTCGCCGACGGCGTCGAGCGTTACCTCGGAGCGCGGCAGCAGCGTGGATCGGTCGAACTCGAACATCACGTCGACGGTGCGGAAGAGGCCGGTCTCCAGCAATTGCCGCTCCACGACCTCCGGCGTCGGGCGGGCGGCAGGAGCGGGCGTCACAGGCGGGCGGGGGCGCTGGCCTGCATCGTCCGCGGGGGTATCCGCCCGTCGCTGCGCCGGACGTGTCGGCGGTCCCGCCATGGCACGACGACCCTGACGCTGCGGTACGACCGAACGCGACGCGCCCGACCCATCCACGATGACGAAGACGGGATATATGACGGTGCGCTGTCGCAGCGGAAGGTCGGGGCGCCGCGGCAGCGTGCGGATGCGCTGTCGCACCTGCCACGTCCCGCCGACGGGCGCCGCCTGGCTTTCCTGCACGACGGTGACGTTCGGCAACTGCTCGGCAGCACGGCGCACGGCATCCATCGAGTCGGCCGTCGTCCCGGACGGCGTCTGGGCCTGCGCCGGTCCAGCGACGAGGAGGGCCGTGAGCAACACGAGGCTGAGGCGGAGCATCGAGCATCGGACCAGAAAGCAGCGACACAGGAGTAGCGGATTCGCTCCCGACCCTCCGGGCGCGGCGAGGATGACGCACCTGCGCCCGGGACGATCAGGATCGCGCTGATTAAAACGTCAGCCGGTAGCCGACGAGCAGCCGGTTGAAGTCGAAGAAGTCCAGCGTGCTGAACTCGACGAACGCGGAGCCTCCACCCGTGAAGGTGTACTCGAACCCGGCGAACGTGTTGAGCACGAGGTCGGCCCCCGAGAAGATGCCGCTATCCGTGACCACGCCGACGCCCGCACCCAGGTACGGCTGAGCAGGCAGGTCAACCTCCAGCGGGACGGCCAGGTTGGCCAGCACGTTGAGCGACGACTCGCTGCCGATGCCGATGGCGGCTTCCGGCCAGAAGCGCACGCGGCGGCCCGGCAGGCGGAAGTCGGCGCGAACGCCGAGCAGCCCCTGTTCAGCGCCTTCGCCGACGCGCACCCCGAGGAACGGGAAGACTCCGGCAAATTCACGCTGCTGCAACGAGGCGATCCAGGAATTCTGCGAGCGCGGACGAGCGGCTGTCGTGTCGTCCGGCGCGCCGTCCTGCAGCTGCTGCCGCTCGGCGCGGAGTTCACGCTCTTCCAGTTGCTGCACGTCGTTGCGGAGGCGGGCGATCTCGCGTTCGAGGCTGCGCTCCAGCCGGTCCAGGTCGTCCTGCTGCACGCCGCCCTCATCAGGCTGCTGCGCAGCCAGTTCCTGGCGGGCCGCCTCGCGCGCGATCTGCTGGATGCGGGCTGCTGAAAGCGTGTCGCCCCGGACGCGGGCCGGCGGCCTAGCGGCGAAGCGCGACGTATCGGGCGGGAGCATCACAGGCTGCTGCGGCGTGGCGCCCACGAAGATCGGCGGGGCGACGCTCGTCTGTTGCGCCGGGGCCGGATCGCCGAAGCGGATGTAAATCTCGCCGGTCTCCGGCACCGGCAGCGTGATCGTCCGGTCGGAAATGTTGGACCGCTCCTCCTCGACCTCGACGGCTACGTCTTCCGTCACCAGCGTGTCCTCGGCGACCGTGCGGGTCATCGCGAGCGAGTCCTCGGCGGCGCGGGCGGTCTCCAACGAGTCCAGGCGCGCCTGAATGTCGGTCAGCTGCTGCTCCAGCGCGGCCTGGCGCGTGCGGGTCTCGCGCTGCTCTGCCTCCACGGCTTCGCCGACGGTGCGCCCGCTCCCCCCCAGGTTGAAGGCGACGCCCACCGTGTACATCCAGTTGGCAAAGACGCTGCTCGGCTCGCTCAGGTCCTCAGGATCTTCGGTGCTCATCAGCACCGAGCGGGCCGCCCCTTGCACGGTCAGCGCCGACGAGAGCGGCAGCTCCACGCCGAGACCGCCGGTCGCGAAGTAGCGGCTGCCCTCGCTGTCTTCATCGAAGTTGCCGTCGATGTCGGCATACCCGGCGCCCAGGATCAGGTAGGGCGCGAGGCTACCGGCGATGTTGCGCCCGAAGCGGAGGTCCAGTTCCCCGCCGTAGAGCGTCAGGTCCTCGAACCCCTCCGGCAGTTCGGTGTCCAGCGCGTCGGCGTCCTCCGTGCCGCGCCAGTAAAAGGCACGCAGGCCGAGATACGGACCGAGATCGACGCCCGCGTTGACGCCGGCCACCGTCTGGTCCTCGCCGAAGTCGGCCTGCAGTTCATCCGCGAAGTTGATCTGGCCGTAGAACGGCTCGACGGAGAGGCGGAAGTTGCCGCCCCGGAACTGGCTCTGCAGCGCCCGGTCGATGTCCGTAATCTGGTCCCGCTGACGCCCGCCGAGGTAGAACTTGAGCGACGCCGTGGCGGCCCAGTTGGCCACCTCCTGCTCGTTGAAGTCGGCCCGCGCCAGCCCGATCTGATCGAGATCTGCATCCGTGAAGAAGACCGTGCCGGGGTTGTACCGGTAGGCCAGGTTTTCCGCAGCGAGCGAGACCGTGTAGCGGCCGCTCACGCTGAGCTTGACGCCCAGGCCGCCGGTCACGTAAATCTGCTCGTGCGTGCCGGTGCCGTCCACGTCCAGGCTCAGCAGCCCGGTCCCCGCCGTCAAGAACGGCACGATGGAGCCGCGCCCCAGGTTGACCCGCAGCTTGCCGCCGTAGCGCTGCACGCCGACGTCGCGGCTCGGCAGAGCAGCGATGCGCTCCATCACCGCCGGGTTATCTCCCGAGAAATCGCCGAAATCCGTCTCGATGTCGTTGTTGAACACGTAGATGCCGCCCAGCTCCAGGTATTCGCCGAAGCCGAAGCCGAGCTCCCCGCCGTAGAGGTAGTCGTCGTCCAGGCCCGCGTCGTCGTCCCAGTAGACGCGCGTGCCGAGGGGCGAGACCGTGTAGCTGACGCCGGTGACCTGCGCCTGCACGGTCGCGGCGGCGCCGACGAGAAGCTCCGACGAGAAGCATCAGCAGGCCGAGCACGATCGTGCGGCGGCTCCAGCGAGATGCAGCATTCGTAGAAAGATTCATATCGAGTCCAGGTGGATGATCGGAAAAGGGTAGTAGCGTCTCTGCCCCCGCCGGATGATGCCGGGGGAAATAACCAGACAAAGGCTGCGGGCGTCCAGCAGAGGACCCAGGAGAGCTAACGGCGGAGCGTGATGATCATCGTGCCGTCGCTGCGGGTGTTGCCAAACTGCTCCTCGGAGAAGTCCGAGAGGCGAATGTCGCTCAGGCGCTGCTCCAGCTCCAGCCGGGCTGCGTCGTTGACGATGGCGAACGAGAGCCGGTCAGGCAGCAGCAGCTGGCGCCGCGCATCCGCAATCGAGTCGTCGAAGTTGAAGTCCACTTCATCGCCGCCGACGCTGTAGTCGCCGAAGATCGTGCGTTGCCCTTCCCCGGTGAACTGGTACTCGATCTGGAAATTGCCGCCGGAGAAGAAGCGAACGGCTGAGTTGTTCGCGTTCAGCGCGCCCAGGATGTCGGCGTCGGCGATGCCGGTGCCGTCCGTCTCGAAGACGAACTCGGTGATGTCATAGGTGCTGCCGGCCAGGTCAGCTTCCGAGAACCCGCCCTCGTCGTTGCTGTCACAACCCGTCCAGAGCAACAGGGCGACGACGAGGAGGGGGAGAAAACGCGACGGAGGGAGCATGCGGGACATGGCGGTATCCATTTGGTCAATTGGAAATCAGTTCTTCTTATGCGCACGGGTATGACGAGCGGTTCCACTACGGGGTTACCTGCTTGTAATGTCGAGGCTCTACCCGGGATGAAGAGTTGCTGCAGTACGTGGCGTACGAATGGCGTGCCACATTGCCCCCGGCCTCATGAATTCCTCGTTCGCCTCGTCGCGCTGCTGAGGCCGAGGTCTGCTTGCAGGACAGTCGGATATTCTCTTACTTGCCCCGAGTTAAGTTCCCCCCCAGGATACCGATACCTGCAAGAGCTTGATGCCTGTCGCATTCTGCGACGAGCCGCGGACTCCGTGTAGTATTTTGCCCTCCAGACGCCCGAAGAACCCAAGGCCCATGCGACGTCTCTTTTTTTTGTTGCTGTGCAGTACCCTCATCCTGTGGTACGCTGGCTGTGATGCAACCGACGACGAAAGCGGCACCGTTACGCTTAACGGCACCGTGTTCGACGCCAGCCGCAACCAGCCGCTCGCCGATGCCTTCGTAACCGTCGCGGCCGAGGACAACCCGGACATCGATGACAATGAGGACATCATCGTCCAGACGGACGACAACGGCGAGTACACGGTCTCCTTCGACATCGACCAGCCGACGGAGGTGGACCTCACGGCACGGAAGAACGGATTCACGACGGACCAGCAGAGCATCTTCGTGACGGTGGGCGTGGATGAGGTCCCGCGCTTCTCCCTCCAGCGGACGCGCGACGAGGAGCCGACCTCCGGCTCACCGTCCAACATCCTGCTGCTGTCTCAGACGTCCGAGAGCATCGGCGTCGTCGCGGGTGGCGCGCAGGAAGTGGCCACGCTCACCTTCCAGGTGGCCGACTCGGCCGGGCGCCCGGTGACGCTGGAGAATGAGGCGCTGGTGCGCTTCCGCCTCGGCGTGCAGCCCGGCGGCGGCGAGTTCGTCGCCCCCGAGCAGGCCGGCACGAACGATGAGGGCCAGGTGGAAGTCAACCTGTCGAGCGGCACCCGGGCGGGCATCGTCCAGGTGATCGCCGAGTCGGACATCGACGGGCAGACCATCCGCTCCAAGCCGGTGCCCATCTCGATCCACGGCGGCTTCCCCGATGCCGTGCACTTCAGCGCGGGCCCTGACGTCTTTAATTTCGCTGGGTTGCAACGCTTCGGCATCACGAACCCGGCCAGCGTCCGTCCTCGTGGGCGACCGCTACGGCAACCCGGCGCGGCCTGGCTCGGCGGTGTACTTCACCACGAACGCGGGCGTCATCGAAGGCTCCGTGCTGACAGACGATCAGGGCCGCGGCACCGTGGATCTGATCTCTGGACGTCCGCTGCCACCACGCGGCGTCGCCACCATCTCCGTCGAAACTGCTGGCACGCAGCCGCCCTACGATGCCAACGCGCCCAGCTATGGCGAAGTGCGCATTACGGATCAGTTCCCCGTGATTCTCTCAGGCGTGCCCGTCGTGACGGTCTCGCCGACGGTCGCGCGCCTCGGCCAGACCTACTCGCTGGAGGTCGTCGACCAGAACGGCAACCCGCTGGTCGGCGGCACGTCCATCAGCGTCGCGGCAGAGGGCACGCGCGTGAAGGCCACGGGCAACACGAACGTCACGCTGGACGACTCGGCCTTCCTGGACCAGAACGGCGACGGCGACGCGCTCGACTACGAGGACGTGGTGCGCGGCCAGGGCATCACGCAGTTCACCTTCCGCGTCGTCGAGGACCTGAACATCGAAGAGACGGGCGAGCCGGTCGTCGAGACCGTGACCATCACGGTCCAGGGCCCGAACGGCAGCGTCGAGATCGTGCTGACCGCCGAGGGCAGCGTCGCCTCGCCGACGGAGAATGCCGTCGTCGAGATGCGTCCCGCCGAGGATGCCGCCACGGTGCGCCTCGAACTGGACGACTAATCCTCTCCCTTTCAGCAACCGCGACGGGCCGGGCGAGGCGTGATGCCATCGTCCGGCCCGTCTCCGTTACGCTGTTTCATACCAACTCCGGTTGATGAGTTGGTGTATGGACGTTTGAAAGGTTGAAGGGTTGGAGGAGAGTCACGTCCATACGCCCACACCTACGCACTTCCAACCCCAAATCCGGCTTCGGGGGGCTACGTCATACCACAATGGTTCAGCCGGATTTGGTTTCCGATGCGTGGTGCGTGACACAGAATCGCCGCACTCCCGCACTCTTTTTCGCCCACCATGTCCCACGGTACGCTCGTCGCCATCTACGTGACCCCAGAGGCCGGCGCCCCGATGCAGTCCGTCGACGCCGTGCGAGCCGTTTCGGGACGCGGGCTGGAGGGGGACCGCTACTTCGACGCACAGGGCTCCTTCTCCCGCTGGCCGGGCCCGCACCGCGAGGTGTCGCTCATCGCGGAGGAAGGCCTCGCCGCCATGACCGCGGCGACGGGCGTGACGCTGCCGCCGGACCAGAGCCGTCGCAATGGAGGTGCTGCCCGGCCTCGTGAACCGAGGTGGCCTGCGCGCCCGCATCCTCGACGGCGGCCTCCTCCGCATCGGCGATGTGATCCGCCCGGTGGAGGCTACGCCCTGATCGTAGACCCGTAGTTGCGGGTTGACGTAGTCTCACGTGGAGGGCCGGCGCCGCCTTTGGGTCGCGGTGCACGACTCAGAATCGCCGCCCTCCCACGCTCCCCCCATTCACACGTCCAACCCTCCACCCCCGACTTCTTCGAACGGATCGGGTATCAGCCGTCAGCCGCCTGGCGGGGCAGCAGCAGCGACTCGCCCTCGGCCACCACGTCGCCGTCCTGGTTGGTGCAGCGCGTGGCGAAGCGTAC
>JAAAOL010000077.1 GCA_009908885.1 Bacteroidota bacterium
GTCTGCCCATCTTGATTCGTGCCGATATAGTTGCCGATGAGATAAACGGGCCCGACATCATCCATTCGCACGCCCGCTCCCAGATTGGCCGCGACGACATTGCGTAGCACCGATACGTACCCCCCCGCCTGCTCCAGACGGATTCCTTCCTTCCCGTTGGGCAGCGGCTGGGTTCCCGTATGATCAACACCGATCATGTTGGACTCGACGCGGTTATTGATTCCGGTTCGTCGAAGCAGCAGCCCCTGCTCCCGGTTGGCGGATATCACGTTGTTGCGAAGGATATTCGCTCTCGGCTTCTCGCCTTTTACGCCCTCGATCCGTACCCCAAAATCGTTTTCGAGCGGGGAGCGGCCGTCGCGCTCGGTACCGATGAAGTTGCCGGTGATGGTGTTGTCATGGGTGGCTCCCACTATCAAGACCAATACTCCGTGCAGGTTTGGGGTTGCTCCGGAGCTTGTTTTCGTAACTTCACGATTCCTTCACGTCAGGATCCCTTTTGTGAAGCGGATGTGCATCACCTTATGGATCTGTATACATTGAACTTACGTCGCCGCAGCGTAACACCCTCTTCCTCTGAAATGCTCCTCGCTTCCCTGAGGCGCTACTCGCCTAGATTAGTTGCAACTTGGCTCCAGGGCTGAGCTGCAACTAATGTCCCTGACAACCCGGGGAGCGCCTCCTAAGACGTATGCCGGGTGAGACAGGCCAGAGATCCGATATCAACTTGCACGGAGTATTGATGGTAGGATGGGTTGAGTAGGTTTGGTTGGAACGAACCTCAGCAAGGTATAAACAATTCTTTTTTTTTGCAAATAACTGTTAGTTTAACAAATGAGTTTCGTGAGATGAAGCCCATCGCGCATTATATTGGCATTATGTTGCACGTGGTTTCCTCCTGCATTCGTTGACGCTAAGGCTGTTTCGAGGCAGCGTCGACCGTACTGATGCTCCTCCCATTCTGCTTGTAAGTTCACCAGCCATCTGGTCCGTTCCCGTATGCCCGGCTCGCCCCTCTCGTCGCTTCGCACCGCCATGCGCCGCTGGTTCGGGGAGCCGCCGGAGGATGCCATGCCGCCCACCGAGGCCGAGGATGCCCGGTACGCCGTCGACCGGGCGGCGATCGAGCAGCTCATGGGCATGCCGGTCGGCCACCTCGCCCTGTACGAGCAGGCACTGCGCCATCGCTCCATCCTGCGCGGCGAGCCCGCCAGTCACCTCGCCTCCAACGAGCGCCTCGAATTCCTGGGCGACGCGGTGCTGGGGTTCGTCGTGGCCGAGGTGCTGTACGAGCAGTTTCCCGACCGCGCCGAGGGCTATCTGACGCGGCTGCGCGCCAAGCTCGTCAACGGGCGGTATCTGGCCCGCTGCGCCCGCCGCCTCGACGTGGGGACGCACCTGCTCCTGAGCGACAACATGGATCAGGCCAATGGCCGCACTAACCGCACCATCCTGGCCGACGCCTTCGAAGCGCTCATCGGGGCGCTCTACCTGGATCAGGGCCTGCCTGCCGCGTATCAGTTCATCGTCCGCACCATGCTGGAGCCGGTGGACCTGACCCGCCTGGCCGAGCGACAGGACAACTACAAGAGCCTGCTGCTGGAGTACGCCCAGGCCCGCGGCTGGCCGCAGCCGACGTACCGGGTCGTGCACGAGGAAGGGCCGAGCCACGCGATGACGTTCACGGTCCAGGTGTTGCTGCACGGCGCGCCGTACGGTGAGGGGCAGGCCCGCAGCAAGAAACGGGCAGAGCAGCAGGCCGCCGAGGAAGCGCTCGACCGGCTGGAGGCGGAGGAGGACGGGTGATACCGGTTTGATTTGGCAGGGCCGGGAGGTTTGGCACATCGCCCGGCGCACGCTGCGAGGTCACCATCGGCCTACGAAACGCGGCGTCGAAGAAGCGAAGAATGGAAGCGCGGCGCTGTCGGGCGTCACCGTCTCGTCGATTCATTGGCAGAAGGGGCGGGGCGTCCCGGCGTCATGACGCCGGGGTCGTACGAGACGACTGGAACCTCCACCCGTCTTACCGATCTTACTTCATCCGTAGCGTTCTCCAATTTTCCCGCGCGATCCATGCAGGCTACGCTCTCCAGCAAAGGTCAGATCGTGATTCCGAAACCGATCCGGGAGCGCCTCGATCTGCGTCCCGGGCAGACGCTTCGGGTGCGGCAGGAGGGCCAGCGGATCGTCCTGGAGGTGGACACCGCGCTCCCCACGACGCAACTGGAGGATGTCGCGGGCATGCTCCATCGACCGGATGTGCCCTATGACCCCCGGGAAGCCGACAGCGCGGCCCTGGCCGCTGCGCGCCACCGGGAAAAGGACGCGACGGCATCATGATCGTCCTCGACACGAATCTCGTCCTGCGCTTTCTCCGCCGCGACGTCGAGGCGCAGTTTCAGGCGGCCCGCGACGTCATCGCCCGGGAGCGGTGCCTCGTCCACCGCTCCGTTCTCGCCGATGTGGTCTTCGTGCTGGAGCGGGTCTACGAGGAGCCGCGCGGCCGCATCGTGGAGGCGGTGCGCGGGTTCCTGGGGCTACCGACCGTAGAACTCGCCGACGTCGCCTACCTGCACGCCCTGACGTCCTATGCCGACGGGTTCGACTTCGACGATGCCATGCTGATGGCCGAGGCCGACGGAGACTGCATCTACACCTTCGATCAGGCCTTCGTGCGTCGTGCCGCCACGGTCGAGGGGGCCTGCGTAGAGCATCCCCCGGAGCGCGCAGACGGATGACCCCTTCGCCCTTCACCGGTCCGGTCTTCATCGTCGGGATGCCGCGCTCGGGGACGACGCTGCTCAGCATGATGCTGACGGCCCACCCGGACGTCGCCATCGCGCCGGAGACGCACTTCTTCTCGCACTACTGGCGGCGGACGCACCGCCCGCCCGCCGAGCGTGTCCGTCGCTTTCTGGCGGGCGGGGTGCTGGACGAAATGGACCTGCCGGAAGCTGCGCGCCAACGCATCGCACAGACCGCCGAGGCGTCTCCGACGCCGGAGGCCGCGCTGGGCGCGCTGCTGCGGGCGCATGCGGAGCAGCAAGGGGCGCGGGTCTGGGGCGAGAAGACGCCCGCCCATCTGGAATATGCCGACGTGATATGGCAACACTTTCCGGAAGCCCGCCTCCTCGCGCTGGTGCGCGATCCGCGCGACGTGACGCGGTCCCTGCAGCGGGTGCCGTGGGACCGCGAGAACGTAATTCACCACGCCCGCCGCTGGCGCACGTACGCCGAGGACATCGCCCGGCATGAGCGGGAGCGCCCCGACCGGTTCGCGGCGGTGCGGTACGAGGACCTGCTGCGCCAGCCTGAAGCCGTCCTGCGGCGCGTCTGCCGGGTTCTCGACGTCTCGTTCGCCGACGCCATGCTCGCCTACCACGAGGCGGGCGACCGCACGTTCGATCCCGCGCGGGAGCCGTGGAAGCGCAACGCCCTGCGTCCGCCCGACCCGTCCCGCATCGGCCAGTGGCGGCAAGCCCTCGCGCCCGGCGACGTGTGGCTCGTCGAGCGCATCGCAGGCGCGGCCATGCAGCAGCACGGCTATCCGCTCGCTCGCCCGAGATTCACGCCGAGGGTCGCGGCGCAGGTGGCCGGGCGGAGCGTGGAGTACGTCGCGCGGCGTGCGATCAACAAGGTGCGGCACCGCTGGCGGGTGCAGTACGGGCCGGAGCGCTGACAGCTGGCGTCGTCAGTCGATGAATCCCCAGGTCCGCAGCGTGTCTGCGATCTGATCGTGGAGGCGGTGCTGTTGCTCGTCGGACAGGCGCCGCCGCCATCGGCCGTTGCGGTTCTCCAGCCGGTTCAGGTACGGGGCGGAGGCGGCGAAGAAGGCATCTGCGGCTAAGTTGAGGCGCTCCAGCAGGTCAGTTAGCGTGGGGCGCGGATGCTCCGTGAGATCGGCGTAGCGTACAACGTGGTAGCGCTCCGGCGGCACGACGGTACGGGCGTCGCGGTCGGCGCGGGTCACGCTCTCGGCCCACTGCCAGCCGCACTGCACGATCGGCGAGGCCGTGTCCTGCATGTTCGACCATCCCGGTGGACGCAGTCCCCACCATCGCGCCGCGCTCCCCCGGCGACGGCGGCGCTTCAGGATCGAGGCGGCCACGTCGCGCCCGTCACGAACGAGATGCACGAAGTGGGCGTTCGGGAAGACCGTGTACAGGTAGCGGATGCGCAGCGCGTGGCGCGGCGTCTTGTTGAGAAAGCGGTCGGCGTCGAAGTAGGCGCAGTGCCAGCGGACGATGCGGCGGAAGGTGCGGCGAGCCTCCGGCGTCACGTCCGCCTCCGTCGCGACGTGGTGAGGCGTCTCCGGCAGGTACCGATTCCAGATCGCATGCGCCTCGCTCGTCTCCGGCACGTCCGGGATGCGCAGCGAGCCGTCGTGCGGCCCGCGATACGGACGCGGCAGCCATCGGCGCGGCAGCCAGGCGGTCAGCCGGTCGAGCAGCGGCGCCAGGGCCGGGCGTTCGAACGGAAAGCGGTCCTCGGCCCACACACGCTGCGTCACCGGCGTCGTCCAGGCCAGCGCCGGGTGGAGGCGCAGCAGCTGATACAGGACGCCGGTGCCCGAGCGGGGACTGCCCAGGATAAAGATCGGAGGACGTAGCGCGTCGGTCACGAGGAACGGCGCGGGGTCGTGAGGGGGAGGTCATCAAGGCCGCGAGACGAGCTGCCGGAGCCGCGCACGCAGCGGGGCGAGGACGATGTCATCCTCGTCCGATACGCCGAAGCTGTACAGCACCCCCGCGTAGGCTATGAACGTCGCAGGCAGGCCGACGATCCACGACCACGGCCCGGGCAGCAGCATCAGCGCCAGGCCGCCCGCCGCCGCACCCGCCGCGCCCGCCAGCAGCGGCTTGCCATACTCGGCCTCATAGGGCTGGAGGCCGAGCAGCCAGCGCACCTCGATCAGCTTTACCACGTTGACGAGCCCGATCGCCGCCCCCGTGGCGAGGGCCGCGCCCAGCATGCCGTACCACTGGATCAGCCAGATATTCAGCCCCACGTTCAGCGCCGCGATGGCGATGTTGTTGGCCAGCACCACGTGCGGATGGTCCGACATCTGCAGCATGTAGCCCACCGAGCCGACGCTCGCATCGATCAGGTTGGCCAGCGCCAGCACCGAGAGCACGACAGCTCCTGCCTGAAAGCCGGGACCGTAGACGGTCATAAAGACCGGCGCGAACAGCACCAGCGCGATGCAGGCGGGCAGCGTCAGGGTGACGATCCAGCGCGTCGTGATCTTGAACAGGCGCCCCAACTGGGCGATGTGCCCGCGATGGTACAGGTCGGCGATGAGGGGCGAGAAGCTGGCATTGATGGCCTGGAGGACGAAGACGAGTTGCCCGGCCAGGATGGCGGCGGCGCTGTAGATGCCCACCTCCTGCGACGTGGCCAGCGCGCCCAGCATCAGGCGGTCTACCTGGTTCATGAGCAGGCCCATCATGCCCGCGCCCAGCATCGGAAGCGAGAAGCGCAGCAGGCGCCCGGGCTGGTAGACGCTTCTGAGGTCCGAGGTCAGATCTGGAAAGATCCGCCAGAGCAGATACGCGCCGATGCCGGTCGTCGTAGCGGCGGCCAGCACGAAGGCCACCACAGCCCCGCCCAGCCGGAAGCCCAGCACGAACGCTACGGCGACGAAGGCGAGGTTGAACAGGGGCAGAAAGACGCTGCGGATGCGTGCGTCCACGGCCATCCGGTGGAACGCCCGCGCCGCCGAGGCCAGCAGCGGGATCAGCACCATGAACGGCAGCGACAGGGCGAAGAGCCGCAGCACCGGCCCGAGCGCCGGGTCGTCGAAGACGGCCATCGCCAGCGGGTCGGCGGTGAAAAACAGCAGCACGCCCCCCAGGACGCTCGCGCCCGTCCCGAAGGCCAGGCTCGTCAGCAGCGTCCCCTTGAGATGGGCGGCCTGCCCCTGCCCCAGCTGGTCGGCCCCGAAGCGGACCAGCGCGCTCTCCAGCCCCAGCCCCGCCCCTTTGTGCACGAAGCGGACGACCGTCTGCCCCAGCGTATAGAGCCCGTAGGCCACCGGCCCCAGCGTGCGGCTCAGCACCACCTGCAGCACCAGGCTCATCGCCTTGCCCACCAGGCCACCCACCGACATCTGGGTGCTGCCCTTGGCTACCTGCTGCACCGCGTCGGACAGCGCCCGCCGGTCGTCGTCGGAAGGTCCAGGTTCTGGAGGGGATGAATCGGTCATGCAGACAGAGGCGAGAAGCAGGTCCGGCAGGGAGGTCTGAGGGCAACTCGGCTACGTCAGACCCCGGACCTCGTCAGTTGTTGCGCATGGGTGAGGAAACGCAACGGTTAACAGTATCGTTTACAGATGTGTCAATTCAAACAACGAGCAGAGACCGATGGCATCCACCGCGATTCGGGCGAGTGCGCGCGCCCACGACGTGCTGAAGCAGATGGCGAAGGAGGACAATGTGACGCTCACCGAGGCGCTCGACCGCGTCGTCGAGGCTGAACGTCGACGTCGATTCATGGCGAAAGCAAACGCGCGGTATGCGGAGTTGCAGGCGACCCCGAAAGGTCGGCGCACCTTCCAGCGCGAGGAGATCGAGGCGTTCGACGACACGTTGATGGACGGACTGAGAGACGAGCCTCCGTACGAGATTGAGGACAGCGGGGGCACGCATGGAGCCTGATCCGAAGCGCGGCGACGTCTATCTGGCTCACTTCGGGCGAACCGACGGTTACGAGCAGGGTGGTAAACGGCCCTGTCTCATTGTGTCGGCCACGCTGCACAATCGCAACGCGTACGGGCTGACAGTCGTGCTTCCGCTGACGACGCGGACGTGGGAGCTTCCCTGGCACCTCCGCATTGATCCTCCCGAGGGTGGTCTGGATCGGGAAAGCTACGTGATGTGTGATCAGATCCGCACGGTCGCCCAATCGCGTCTGCTCAAACGGTTCGGACGGGTAGAGGAGGAGACACTGCGCGCCGTGGAGGATCGACTACGGATGCTGCTGGACCTCTGACGGCGTATCGCCGCCAGGAAGCGGTTCCAAAATCTATCAGAAATCTACGATCCGCCATCGGTCGTCCCCGTATCTTGGGAGTGTCACTCCGTAATGGGGCTGCAAACTTTCAGAAAAAAGTGAAACCGCCCGTCGCCCCACGCATTGACCCTGCCCGGACCGACCGGTTCGGCCCATTCTGCCCTACGCCGACTTCCGATATCCGCTGCCATGACGTCCACTCTGCGCTATACCGACCGCTTCGTCCACCGCCACCTCGGCCCGTCGGACGATGAGATTCGAGAGATGCTGGAAATGCTGGGCCTGTCCTCGCTCGACGCCCTCGTCGATCAGACCGTCCCGGCGGCCATCCGCACGGATCGCCCGCTCGATCTGCCGCCCGCCCGCACCGAGTACGAGTTGCTGGATGATCTCCAGCACATCGCGGCGCAGAACGAGGTCTACCGCTCGTTCATCGGGATGGGCTATCACGACACCGTGACCCCGCCCGTGATCCAGCGCAACATCCTGGAGAATCCGAACTGGTACACGCAGTACACGCCGTACCAGGCTGAGATCGCGCAGGGGCGGCTGGAGATGCTGCTCAACTACCAGACGGCGGTGATCGACCTGACGGGGCTGGAGATCGCCAACGCGTCGCTCCTGGACGAGGCTACCGCTGCCGCCGAGGCGATGATGATGCTGAACCGGGTGACGAAGCGGCAGGACAGCCACACGTTCTTCGTCTCCGAGCACTGCCACCCGCAGACCATCGCCGTGGTGCAGGCCCGCGCCGAGCCGATCCACGTGAACGTGGTGGTGGGCAACCACGAGACGTTCGAGTTTACGGACGACGTCTTCGGCGCACTCGTGCAGTACCCGATGACGGACGGCGCGATCGTCGACTACGCCGACTTCTGCGAGCGGGCGCACGCGGCGGAGGCCTACGTGGTCGTCGCCGCCGACCTGCTGGCGCTGACGATGCTGACGCCGCCGGGCGAATTTGGCGCGGACGTGGCGGTGGGCAACACGCAGCGCTTCGGGGTGCCGCTGGGCTACGGGGGGCCGCACGCGGCGTACTTCGCTACGAAGGAAGCCTTCAAGCGCCAGATGCCGGGCCGCATCATCGGCGTGACGATCGACGCCAACGGCGACCGGGCGCTCCGCATGGCGCTCCAGACGCGCGAGCAGCACATCCGCCGCGACAAGGCCACGTCCAACATCTGCACGGCCCAGGTGCTCCTCGCCGTGATGGCCGGGGCCTACGCCGTGTACCACGGGCCGGGCGGCCTCCGCCGCATCGCCGAGCGGGTGCACACGCTGACCAAGGTGCTGGCGCAGGGCCTCAGCGACCTCGGCCACACGATCCGCCACGACGCCTACTTCGACACGCTCCGCGTCGACCCGCAGGGCCAGGACGCCGACGCCATCCGCCGCAGCGCCGAGCAGCAGCAGGTCAACCTGCGCTACTACGACGATGGCTCGGTGGGCATCGCGCTGGACGAGACGGTGGACGAGACGGATCTCGACGTGCTCCTCACCATCTTCGGCGGCTCCAACGGGCGCAGCCTCGACCTGGACGCGCTCGCCGCCGACGCAGACGCGGGCTACCACGGTCCGCTGCCGCGCACGAGCGAGTACCTGACGCATCCGGTCTTCCACCGCTACCACTCGGAGACCGAGATGATGCGGTACCTGCACCGGCTGGCGAGCCGCGACCTGTCGCTCACGACGAGCATGATTCCGCTCGGCTCGTGCACGATGAAGCTGAACGCCGCCGCCGAGCTGATGCCGATCACCTGGGGCGCCTTCGGCAAACTGCATCCCTTCGCGCCGCCGGAGCAGGCCGCGGGCTACCGCGAAATCATCGATGACCTGTCGGCCTGGCTGGCCGAGATCACCGGTTTCGAGGCCCTCTCGATGCAGCCCAACAGCGGCGCCTCGGGCGAGTATGCGGGCCTGCTCACCATCCGCGCCTACCACCGGAGCCGGGGCGAGGCGCATCGCAACGTGTGCCTCATCCCGACATCGGCCCACGGCACCAACCCGGCCAGCGCCGTGATGGCGGGCATGAAGGTGGTCACCATCAAGACGGACGAGCAGGGCAACATCGACCTGGACGATCTGACGGCGAAGGCCTCGACGCACAGCGACAAGCTGGCCGCGCTGATGATCACGTATCCGTCCACCCACGGCGTTTTCGAGCAACACATCCGCCAGGTGTGCGACGTGGTGCACGAGCACGGCGGGCAGGTCTACATGGACGGCGCCAACATGAACGCGCAGGTGGGGCTGTGCCGCCCGGGTGCGTTCGGCGCGGACGTGTGCCACCTGAACCTGCACAAGACGTTCGCCATCCCGCACGGCGGCGGCGGGCCGGGGATGGGGCCCATCGGCGTGGCCGCGCACCTCACGCCGTTCCTGCCGGGCCACCCCATCGTGCCCACCGGCGGCGACGACGCTATCGGGCCGGTCGCGGCGGCGCCCTACGGCAGCGCGCTCATCCTGCTCATCTCGTGGGCCTACATCGCCCTGCTGGGCGCGGAGGGGCTGACGAAAGCCTCGAAAGTGGCCATCCTGAACGCCAACTACGTCGCCCGGCGCCTCGGCGAGCACTACGACATCGTCTACACCGGCAAGAACGACCGCGTGGCGCACGAATTCATCCTGGACCTGCGCCGCCTGCGCCACGAGACGCCGCTGACGGAGGTGGACGTGGCGAAGCGGCTCATGGACTACGGCTACCACGCGCCGACGATGAGCTGGCCGGTGGTGGGCACCATGATGATCGAGCCGACCGAGAGCGAGAGCAAGGCCGAGTTGGACCGCTTCGTGGAGGCCATGCGGCTGATCCGCGAGGAGATCCGCGAGGTGGAGATGGGCCTGGCCAGCGACGATGACAACGTGCTCACCAACGCCCCCCACACGGCGACGATGGTGACGGCCAATGACTGGGACCAGCCGTACGACCGCGAGAAGGCGGCCTTCCCGGCGCCGTGGACGCGCGATCACAAGTTC
>JAAAOL010000196.1 GCA_009908885.1 Bacteroidota bacterium
CGGGCCGCATCTTCGGCGCGCTGAGTCAGGCCCATCTCGGGCTCTTCGCCGCGCTGCTGGTCGGCACGCTGGGGCTGGTGGTCGTCTCCACCCGCGCGCTGCACCACAGCCTCCGGGCCGCCCGAACGGCGACCTCCTCGCGGGAACGCCTCTTGCCCGTCGCGCTCGGCTTCAGCAACGGCACGGTGCGCAACCTGGTCGTCTTCGAGATCAAGATGATGGGCCGCAACCGGCGGGCCCGGCAGTACGTCATCATCTCGGTCGTCGTCTCGACGGTGTACACCGCGCTGCTGCTGTCCGATTACAACCCGTTTTTCGGCAGCGTGCTGGCCGCGATCACCGGGCTCTTCGCCTCGGGCGTCTTTGCGCTTAACTACGGGCAGCTCATGTTCGCCTGGGAGAGCCGCTACTTCGATGGCCTGCTGAGCCGCCCGATCGCGCCGCAGCAACTCATTCTGGCCAAGCTGGTGCTGCTGATGGGCTCGTGCCTGGCGCTGTTTCTCATCAGTCTGCCGCTCTTCGCCTGGCTGGCGCCGGAGCTGCTGCCCCTGCACGTGGCGTTCCTCTTCTACAACGCAGGCGTGACGAGCGTGCTGATGCTGACGCTGGCCGTGCGAAACCGCAAGCGGATCGACCCGACGCGGGGCAGCTTCTTCCACTACGAGGGCTTTTCGCTGCTCCACTGGCTCTGGGTGATCCCCACGATCACGCCGCCCGCCGCGCTGCTCTACGCCCTGCGCCACGACCCGGCGACGGCGTACAGCATCATCGCCGGCCTCGGGCTGGCGAGTATGTTGCTGGCCTGGCCCTGGAGCGTCCTGCTGGCTCGTCAGTTTAAGCGCCGCAAACACCGCATGGCCGCTGGCTTCCGCCGCTACGACCGCTGATGCCCATGACCGTCACCATCGACGCGCTTACGAAAGTCTACGGCGCTCACTTCCGCCTGGAGGTGCCGTCGCTCCGGATCGACGCCGGGGAGACCTTCGGGCTCGTGGGCAACAACGGCGCGGGCAAGACCACCGTCCTCCGCCTGCTGCTCGACCTGATCGCGGCCGACGCGGGCACGGTGCGTATGGGTGACACCCCCGTGCATGCCGCGTTCGACTGGAAGCAACGGGTCAGCTCCTATCTGGACGATGGATTTCTGATCGACTTCCTGATGCCGGTGGAGTTCTTTCAGTTCGTCGGCGCGCAGTATGGGCTCGACGCGGCCACCGTCCCTGCGCTCCTGACGCCGTATGAGTCGTTCCTGCCGCAAGAGGCCTTCAGCGCCCATCCGCCCCTGATTCGGGACCTCTCGATGGGCAACAAGAAGAAGGTGGGCATCGTGGCCGCGCTGCTCCCGAAACCGGACGTGCTGGTGCTGGATGAGCCCTTCGCCAATCTGGATCCGGGCTCACAGATCCGCCTCAAAGACCACTTGCGCACGTTGAACCGCGAGACGGGCACGACGCTGATCCTGTCCAGCCACGACCTCGCCCACGTGACGGACGTCTGCCAGCGGATCGCCGTACTGGAGGATGGCCGCATCGTCCGCGACCTGCAGACCTCCGAGGCCACGCTGGACGAGTTGCACCGGTTCTTCGCTTCGGAGGCGTAGCACCCCGACGGGGACCTGCCAAAACGAAACGAAGGCGGCAGCCTGCTGGCCACCGCCCTCGTAAAGTTCGGGAAGACGTGAGGTAAGCGATTAGGACGTTTTCTCCTCGTCCTCCTCGTCGTCGTCAGCATCCTCCGCTTCGGCGGTTGCTTCCACGTCCTCCGCGTCCTCGACCTCTTCCTCTTCCGCTTCTGCCGTTGCTTCAGCCTCGTCGGCGTCGGCCTCTTCCGCTTCTGCCGTCGCCTCGGACTCATCGGCGTCAGCCTCCTCCTCCGCCTCGGCAGCTTCTTCAGCCTGCGCCTCGACGGCGTCCTTGGTGACGGCGCGCTCCTCGGTATCGCCCGGCTTCGTCTGCGCTTCGATCTCCTCCACGTCGACGTCCGCCTCGGTGGCGGCGACCGGCTTCTCCGAGGTGCCCGTAACCGGCGTCTCGTCCTCGACGATCGCTTCGGCAGCTTCGGCAGACTCAACCTTGTCGGTCTCGCCGGTACTCTTCATCGAGGCCTGCGCTTTCTCAGCGGGCATCACGTCGCCCGCCTCTTCCTGGCGCTGGGCCTGCTCCGCCGAGGGCTCGGTCACGTCCGTCTCGGCCTTGTCACTGCCCACATCGGCGCGGTTGTCCACGCCGGGGGTGCCTTCCAGGTCGGACGAGGCGTCACCGACGGTTACGACGTCCGCGTCTTCGTCGGAAGCCGCTTCGTCGTCAGCCTCGGCGTCGGCAGCCTCGGGCGTCTCCACGTCGGCCTCACCGGCCTGCGCTTCGACGTCGGCAGCTTCTGCCTCTTCGTCCGCTTCGGTCGCGGCTTCAGCTTCGGCCTCAGCAACTTCGACGGCGTCAGCCGCAGCGGCGGCCTCGGCGGCCTCCATCTGGCGCTTGAGGTCTTCGAGCCCGGAGAGCTCGCCGAGCGTCGTGGGCCCGGTCGTCTCTTTCTCCTTGAACTCTTGGATCTGGCGATCTTCGCGCTGGCGCTCCTGTCGGCGCTCGCGCTCTTCCTCCTGCCGACGCTCGCGCTGCTCGGCCCGATCCTTGGCGATCTCACTCAGGATGATCTCCTTCTGGCCAGAGTCGAAGCGGATGACGCGCAGGTCAAGCTCTTGCCCGACCTGATAGAACGTCTGGAAGTTCTGCGGCCCGTGCTTGAGCTCACTGCCCGGCACGAAGCCTTCGACTTCCATCGGCAGCTCGACGACGATGCCCTTCTCTTTGATGTTGACGATCTCGGCCGCCGTGTCGGAGCCTTCGCTGTAGACGTTGGCGAAGTCGTTCCAGGGATTCGTCTGGATCTGCTTATGGCCGAGCGAGACGCGCTCGCGGTCCTCGTCGATGTCGAGGATGACCACGTCGAGGTCCTGGCCGCGGTTGATCATCTCGCTGGGGTGCTTGACCTTCTTCGTCCACGACAGGTCGCTGATGTGGACGAGCCCGTCGATCCCCGGCTCGATCTCGACGAAGACGCCGAAGTTGGTGATGTTGCGCACCTTGCCGCGCAGCACCGTGCCCGGAGGATAGCGGTCCGAGAGGCCCTCCCACGGGTTCTGCTCCAGCTGCTTCATGCCGAGGGAAATCTTCTTCCCCTCGTTGTCGATGTTCAGAATCTTGACCTTGACCAGCTGGCCGAGTGAGACTTTCTGCGAGGGGTGGCGGATGTGATCCGTCCAGCTCATCTCGGAGATGTGCACCAGGCCCTCGATACCCTTCTCCAGCTCCACGAAGGCGCCGTAGTCGGTGATCGAGACGACCTTGCCTTCCACCACGTCGCCCTCGTCGAACTTCTCGTCGATGTTCTCCCAGGGGTGCGGCTGCAGCTGCTTGAGGCCGAGCGAAATACGCTGGCGCTCTTTGTCGTAATCCAGCACGACGACTTTGAGCTCCTGATCCAGGTCCACCAGCTCGCTCGGGTGCGAGACGCGGCCCCAGGACAGGTCGGTGATATGCAGGAGGCCGTCGACGCCGCCGAGGTCGATGAAGACCCCGAAGTCGACGATGTTCTTGACGGTGCCTTCGAGCACCTGCCCCACCTCCATCTGGTTGAGGATCTTCTCGCGCTGGGCCTCCAGCTCCTTCTCGATGAGAGCCTTGTGCGAGATGACGACGTTCTCGTTGGACGGGTTGATCTTGACGATCTTGAACTCCATCCGCTTGTCGAGATACGCGTCGAAGTCGCGCACCGGCCGCACGTCGATCTGCGAGCCGGGCAGGAAGGCCTCCAGTCCGTCGAAGATCTCGGCGATCATGCCGCCCTTGATGCGGCGGATGATCTTGCCCTCGATGACTTCTTCGTTGCCGAAGGCGTGCTCGACCTTCTCCCAGCGGCGGAACTTGTCCGCCTTGGTCTTAGAGATGACCGGCTGGCCGTGGTAGTCCTCGATGCGTTCGAGGTAGACTTCGACCTCGTCGCCCTGCTCCAGCTCACGTCCGAACTCGGCCTTGGCGATGACGCCGTCGCTCTTAAAGCCGAAGTCGATGACGACCTCTTTCTCGCCGACGCTCACGACGCGGCCCTGGACGATTTCGTCCTCGGTGACCTTGGTCAGCGTCTTTTCGATGAGGGCGGCGAGCTGGTCATATTCGGGGCTGGTCTCCTCGTCTTCGAGGGCGCCCTCCAGGTCTTCCAGCTTGACGACCCGGCCCACGACGTCCCCCTTGTAGCCCACCTGCTCGCGCATGAGGGTGGCGGGGTTGTCGATAGACGTGATGGGCTCCCGCTCGCCGCCGACGATGAGTTCGTCAGCATCCGCGGTCGGGACGTTCATCTCGCTGATAGCCCGGCTGACGGCCTCGTCCAGAAGCCGTCCTTTCGGCGCGCCATCGCCGCGGTCCTGATCAGGGTCGTCATCGGCCCCCTCTTCGACGGCGTCAGCCGCCTCCTCGACGAGGCTTTCATCATCCTCGTCGCCGTCGGCCTCTTCGGCCTCGCGGGCTTTCGCCTCGGCACGGGCTTTTTTGAGCGCTACCTCGACCTCCGTCTCGGGATGGCCGGTCACTTCCTCGGCGGCTTCAGCCGCATCGGGAATGCCCTCTTCGGTCGGTACCTCGCCGGTGTCGGCTTCGTCATCCGGGGTCTCCGGATGCACGTCCGTCGTGCTGGTATCCAGCGCTTCGGCTTCCTCGGGGTCTACCTCGGCAACGTCGGGGGTATCATCGAGGCGGGTGTCTTCGTCCGCCACCTCGGGCACCTCCGTAACCTGTTCGGATGTGGTCTCTTCTACGGTCGTGGTTTTTTGCTGATTGTCAGCCATACAAAGTGGGTTAAGATTACGTGCTGGCACTGAGGCCACCACGAGCGAGCCGTTCTGCTGTCTTCCGCGTCAGCGAAGGCTCGGTTTGGGTTCGTAATCGTCGATGTGGACGTTGTCGCGGGCGGAAGTAGCACGCGGTGCTCACGCGACATCGTCCGTAGGTGAACAATTTTCAACACTTTCGCGGGAGGTGCGTTCCCGGGCGTGCTGGACGACGAACTGCACCTGCTGCTCGAACGCGCGGTCCGTGGTGTCGACCACGAGGGCGTCGTCGGCCTGCCGCAAGGGGGCAAGGGCGCGCTCCCGATCCTGTCGGTCCCGCTCCTCGATCTCCTGCAACACTTCGTCGAAGGCCGCCTCTACGCCCTGCTCCTGCAGATCACGCAGGCGGCGGCGGGCGCGCACGGCGGCATCAGCCACCATGAAAATCTTGAGGTCAGCGTCGGGAAAGACGACGGTCCCGATATCGCGCCCGTCCAGGATCACGCCGTCCGGACGACTTCGCCCGATGCGGCGCTGTTCGGCGACGAGCTTTTCGCGCACCGCACGGAGGGTGCTCACGCGGCTGGCCATCGTCCCGACCTCCGGCTGCCGAATCGCCTGCGTGACGTCCTCCCCGTCGAGGCGAACGTGCATCTGGCCGTCCACGTGGTCGACCTCGATGCGCAGGTCCGGCAAGAGATCTGCGGCGGCCTGCGGCGTCGCCTCGCGTCCGGCGCGCAGAAAGGCCAGCGCGACCGCGCGGTACATCGCCCCGGTGTCCAGATACAGCAGCCCCAACTCCCGGGCCACGGCCCGAGCGGTGCTGCTCTTTCCCGACCCCGCTGGGCCGTCGATGGCGATGATCACAGGCGTTCCTTCTGCTTGCTGCGTGGGCAAAGAATCGGAGTATAGACGCCGCACGCGGCAGTGTCAAGGCGCTCGGTATTAGGAGGCTGTGAATCATCCACGCAGGGCAGATGGGTCAACCGCCGACGTCTTTGCTGGCAATCGTAATCGGACGCGGATACTGGATGGGGCCGATGGCGGTGTCGATGGTGGGGGTGGCGCGTAGTTGAATGCGCTTGGGCGCCCCGTTCTGCCCTGCGATGGCGAGGGCCAGCTCGATCAGATCCTGCGCCCCGCCGTCGAAGAAGTCGACCAGATCGAGGCGCATGGGAATCGGCACGTCCCGCGGCTCGCCGGGCGGCAGGACGACGGTATCGTCGAAGACGCCGCTGATGGTTTCTTGCTCGTCGATGAGCAGCGTCCAGTCCATCGTGACGAGGCGCGCCTGCACGTCGTTCTCCGGCGGATTCTCGGCGTTGAGGTGGAGCGTGAAGGAAAGCGGCAGTTCGTTGCGCGTCACGGCCTGCGTGAGCCGTAGCACATCGCCCGCCGACAGATCTTCGTAGCTGCGGACGCGGTTCAGGTCGATGCCCGCCAGCGAGGCCTCCCCCACCCGGTCGAGGGCGAAGGAGACGTTGCGCAGGTTGGCGACCTCGCGCAGGGTCTGGCAGCCGGAGGCCAGAAGAAGCAGCAACAGACCGGCGCCGAGGAGGACGGGGCGGAGATAGACCATGAATTCAGGCAGGGTGATGAACCAGTAGGGCGTCTCAGTGATATTCTATCTGCCTCGAATGGTTGCACGTCACCGAACGCCGCCGCATGCGCAAGCTCCGCCACGCCGAAATCCCACGCCCCTCGCCGGAAGCCGTCCAGGATCTGCCCCGGCATCCGGTCTGTGCCCTGCTCGACAACATCCGCTCGATTTACAACGTGGGGTCCATGTTTCGCACGTCGGACGCCGCGCTCGTCGAGAAGCTGTGGCTGACGGGCTACACGGGCACGCCCGCTCATCAGAATCTCCACAAGACCGCCCTCGGTGCGCAGGACACCGTTCCCTGGGAGCAGGCGGAGGCGCCCGCCTCCGTCCTCGACCGCCTCCAGCAGCGCGGATACACGCTCGCCGTCCTGGAGATCACGGACACGCCGACCTCGACGCTCGACGTGCAACCCACGCATTTCCCGCTGTGCCTGGTCGTGGGCAACGAGGTGGAGGGCGTGCGGCCGGAGCTCGTGGAGCGAGCCGACCTGGCGCTGGAGATCCCGCAGTACGGCGCGAAGCAGTCGCTCAACGTCGCCGTCGCCTTCGGCATCTCCGTGTTCGACGTCGTCCGGCGGTACCGCTCCTTCCAGCCGGAACGCCTGCCGCCTGCGCCCCGCGACTGGGCTAGTTGAGCAGCCCCCGTTCGAGCAGCAGGTAGCTGGCGCACAGGCTGCCCAGGTAGATCAGCATGACGAGCCCGGCAGCCCCCAGCTTGTGCGGAAACGGACGATCACCGACCCGCCGATACGCATGGAAGGCGGTCCACCCCAGCAGCATCTCGGGCGGTACGACGTACAGCGCCACGTGGGCGACCGTCGTCACATCCTGCGCGACCCACGCGCCGAGCCGCCACAGCGTCGCCTCGGCCGCACCGAAGATGAGGAGTGCCAGCACGACCGCCGTCAGGTCGCCCACCCCCCTCCTGCTCCGCTCCTGCAGGCGCAGGCTGACGTAGACGATGACGAACAACGGCACCGCCCAGAGCCCGGCCATATACCCCGACACGGCGCCGATGCGAAAAACCCCGAGGTCTGGAAAGACCAGCACGCCCAGCACCTCGGCCAGAAACCAGTCCGGGACGACCTGCAACACGCTGAGGGGGAATACCAACAGCCAGATCTGAAATACCCGGGGATGACCGCGCCACCACGCCAGCGCAGGTACGCACGCATTATAGAGGAGGACCGCGACCAGCAACCGGACGCCGACGCTTCCCAGGCCGGGCCCCACGAGCAGTCCCCCTGCCAGAACGGCCCATATCACGTGCAAGCCGAGTACATCGCGGTCCGCGCGGGCGGCAGCGTCCGGTGTTCGTTTCGAGGATTCCGACGCGATCATTGGCGTAGCCTGTGCGTAATGGTTCTACGTCCGATGTGCCCCTCACCCCGGTTGAGGTGGCGGCATCGGACCGGACGTATCGGGCAGAGCCCCACACGCAGACGGCGCCTCCCCTACACCGTCGTTGGGGAGAGTCCTGTCAGTTTGCAGGTGCCGCAGCGCCGACGTTGTGGGCGATCTTAACATGCTGGGCTCCAGACGCGCCCAGTCCCTAATGCACCTTCTAGCGGTCTTCTGGTCAAAGACGGGTGGCGCTGGTGGTGACTGCCAAGGCGCCGGATCGAGGCGTAGCCGTAGCTACGGCGAGATCCGGGAACGCCGGCTGGCGCCGCCAGCGACGCACGGACTGACCAAGAGATGGCTGGATGGTGCACTAAACATACGAGTCGCGCTTGTCCCTTTCGAATCCCTGCTATGGAGCCTCTCGCTGACGAACGCCTGACGTTACTGGACGACTTCCCTCCCGTCTCCGAAGAGGCCTGGCGGGATCGCATCGATCAAGACCTGCGCGGTGCCGATTTCGACGAACGCCTCGTGTGGCACACGGCGGACGGGATCGACGTGCAGCCCTACTACCGCGAGGACGACCGCGCTGATATCGCCCATGCAGCGCCCCTGACGGGCGATGGCGAACTGGTGCCCGTACGCCAGGACATCGCGACCCCGGACCTGGACGACGCCAGACAGCTACTGCGCGATGCCGTCGAGCGAGGCGCGCACGCCATCGGCATCGTCCCCGCCACTCCCGGCCGCGCCTCCGGGGTGCCGATACAGAACGTGGCCGACTTCCGGCGCCTGCTGTCGGACGTCGACCTCACCGCGGCAGCCTGGCACCTGACCGGCGGTCGGGCCGCCCTGCCCCTGCTGACGTTCCTGCTGGACCTCGCCTCCGATCGCGGCGTCTCTCGCTCTGACCTCTCGGGCTCGCTCGACTTCGACCCGCTCGCCGAGGCAGCCATGCGCGGGGCGATCGACGAAACCGCCTTCGACCTGCTGCACGGCACACTGCAGGAAGCCGATGATCTACCAGACGACTTTAAGCTCCTCGCCATCGACGCCCGCCCGTACCACGATGCGGGCGCTTCAGCCGGGCAGGAGCTGAGCGCCACCATCGCCGTGCTGAGCGAGACCATGGCCCAGCTGACCGCGCGCGGACTGGACGCCATGACGGTGGCCCGGCGGCTGCATCTGATCGTCCCGGTCGGCACGAGCTACTTCATGGAAATTGCCAAGCTGCGGGCCTTGCGCCTGCTCGTGCAGCAGGTGCTATCGGCCTATGGCATTCCCACCAACCGCGTCACCCCGCCCATCCAGGCGACGACGTCGTGGTGGTCCGAGACGGTCTACGATCCGCACGTCAACATGCTGCGGGCCACGACCGAAGCCGCCGCCGCCATCATCGCCGGGGCGGACACCGTCTCCGTCCGCCCGTTCGATGCGCTCTTTGACGTACCGAACGCTTTCAGCCATCGCATTGCGCGCAACACGCCGCTCGTCCTCCAGCACGAAGCGTACCTGCACCGCGTGGCCGATCCGGCGGCGGGCTCCTATTACATCGAACAACTGACCGACAAGCTCGGTGCGACGGCCTGGAAGCAGTTGCAGACGATCGAGACGCACGGCGGCCTGCTGGAAGCGCTCAAGGCGGGCACCCTGCAGGCACAGATCGCCGAGACGCGGCAGCAGCGGCTGGATGACGTGGCCGTGCGCCGCCGCATCTTGCTCGGCACGAACCAGTACCCGAATCTGGAAGAATCGCGTCTGGACGACCTGGCCGACGCTCCGTCCCCATCTCCCACTTCCGACGGCGAAGCGGCAGCACACATCGACCAGGAGACTCCCCTCTCGGCCCTCCGCTCCGCATTGGCAGACGGCGCGACGCTGGCCGACGCGGTCGAGGGGCTGAAGCCAGCGGACGCCACATCCATCGAGCCGCTTCCACGCATCCGAGGCGCCGAGGCCTTCGAAGCGCTACGCCTATCCACCGAGCGGTACGCCGAGACGACAGGCCGGACGCCCCTGGTCTTCCTGCTGCCGGTGGGCAAACCCGCCTGGCGGAGCGCCCGCGCCAACTTCGCCCGCAACGTCTTCGGCTGCGCCGGGCTGGCCGTGCAGGAACACCTCGGCTTCGACACGCCTGAGGACGGCGCCGACGCCGCCCTCGACGCCGGAGCTGACATCGTC
>JAAAOL010000092.1 GCA_009908885.1 Bacteroidota bacterium
AGCAGGACAATCCGCTGGTCTACGTCAACCAGGGCTTTCTGGACCTGACGGGATACACCCGCGACGAACTGATCGGCCGCAATTGCCGCCTCTTGCAGCGCCGGCCCGATGGCACCTACGACCAGAACCAGGACCACCTGGACCGGCTACGCGAGGCCATTCGGAACGGAGAATTCGCCAAGGCCCGCCAGCGACACGGGCATCGGCATCGACGAGGCCTTCCTGCCGCGCCTCTTCGACGAGTTTCAGCAAGAGTCCACCGGCACGGCGCGCAGCCACGAAGGCAGCGGCCTGGGCCTCTCCATCGTCCGCCGCCTCGTCGAGCTGATGGACGGCACGATCGCCGTCGAGAGCCCGGACGCAGGCGGTACGACCATCACCATCACCCTGCCGCGCGCGCTGGACGGCGGCGACGCGCCCGAGGCGCCCGAATCGCCCACCGCGTCCCCCACGGCCGACACGGAACAGCTCCTGGTGGTGGAAGACAACGACGAGACCCGCATCGTACTGGAGGATATGCTGGATGAAGACGGCTACGCGGTGGACCTCGTGACCGACGCCGAAGCGGCCTGCGCCCGGGCGCAGGCGGCGACCTACGACCTCGTCCTGCTCGACATCCATCTCGGCAGCGGGCCCAGCGGCGGCGACCTGCTGCACGCCCTTCGCCAGTACCCGGACTACGATGCCACGCCCATCGTGGCCCTCACCGCCCACGTCCTCCCGGGCGACGAGCAACACTTCCTGGACCAGGGCTTCGACGGCTACATCAGCAAGCCCTTCACGCTGGAGCAACTACGCCACGGCCTGGACCGCGCCCGGCGGCACGCGGGATAATGCCGGCTTCGCCAGGCGATGTCCGGATGGCTGAGAACGTGCTGCGTCCCTGATGCCTCACCGGATGTCCCACGGCCGGTCCGCCTCACTGATACGCTGCTGGGCGCGGCGCATGAGCAGGTCGTGCAGGCCGATGGCTTCTTCCTCGGTCGACGGCATGCGCGGCACGTAGTGACCGTCCGGGTGCAGGTCCCACGCCAGACGCTGGTCGTCCAGAATGAACTGGAGGAGTCGCAGCAGGCGGGCGCGCGCCGTGGCGTCGTGGATGGGCACGATGGCTTCGACGCGGTCGTCCAGGTTGCGGCGGCGCCAGTCCGCGCTGCCGATGTAGAGCTTGGGCGTGCCGTTGTTGTGGAAGTAGTAGATGCGGCTGTGCTCCAGAAAGCGCCCGATGATGCTCATCACCCGGATGTTCTCGCTGAAGCCCGGCAGACCGGGCCGCAGGCGCGAGTGCCCCCGGACGATAAGGTCGATCTCGACGCCCTCTCGCGAGGCGCGGTACAGGTGTTGGATCTGGCGCACGTCGTCCAGCCCGTTCATCTTGGCGATGATGCGTCCGTTGCCGTGCTCGCGCTGGTTGTGCACCTCGTCCTCGATCAGCCGCTCGAAGGATTGCCGCATCTCGCGGGGGGCGACGATCAGCTCGCGGTAGTGCTGCTCCGGCGCGTACCCTGTCAGGTAGTGGAAGAGGTTGGTCACGTCGTAGCCGAGGTCCGGGTTGCACGTGAGCAGGCCGAAGTCCGTGTAGAGGCGGGCCGTCTGTGGGTTGTAGTTGCCCGTGCCGATGTGGCAGTACGTGCGTAGGCCCCCGTTTTCCTCGCGGATCACGAGCGTCGTCTTGGCGTGCGTCTTGAGCCCCACGAGTCCGTAGGTCACGTGCACGCCCGACTTCTCCAGCATCTGGCCCCACTCGATGTTGTTCTCCTCGTCGAAGCGGGCCTTTACCTCCACCAGCACCGCCACCTGCTTGCCCTGCTCGGCCGCCCGGATCAGCGCCGCCATCACGGGCGACTCTTCCGACGTGCGGTAGAGCGTCTGCTTGATGGCCAGCACGTTGGGATCGGCGGCGGCTTCTTCGACGAAGCGAAGCACGCTGCTGTTGAACGACTCATACGGGTGGTGCACCAGCAGGTCGCCGCGCTGGATGATGGTGAAGATGTCCGGCGCGTCCTGCGTCTCGCCTTCCAGGAGGAGGCGCGTGGGGATGACCGGCTCCCACGAGTCGTAGCCGTGTTTCGACACGTCTAGGTCCGCCAGCGTCATGCAGTCGGCATAGTCGAGCAGGCCGTCGCAGTCGTAGACGTCGGCGGCGTCCAGTTGCAGCTCGCGCATCAGCAGGTGGCGCACGTGCGCGGGCATGTCGTGCTCCACCTCCAGGCGCACCACCGGGGCAAAGCGGCGCTCGCGCAGCTCCTCGGAGATCATCTCCAGCAGATCGTCCGCCTCTTCCTCGTCGCGGCGGATGTCGGCGTTACGCGTGATGCGGAAGGCGTGGGCGTGAACGATCTCCATCCCGCGAAACAGTTCGTCCACGTTGTGCTTGATGATCTGCTCCAGCGGGACGAAGTGGTGCTTCTCCTCCAGTGGCACCCAGCGCCCGCGGCTGCGCGGCACCTTCAGGCGAGCGAAGTGCTCGGTGCCCCGGGCTGGATGGCGCAGGACGACGGCCAGGGACAGGCTCAGGTTGGAGATGAACGGGAACGGGTGCCCGGGATCGACGGCCAGCGGCGTCAGAATGGGAAAGATGCTCTCGCGAAAGTATGCGTCGAGACGGCTCTGCTGTTCGGCGTCCAGGTCGGCATAGTCGACGATGTGGACGTCGGCCTGCTCGCGGAGGGCCGTGCGGAGCGTATCGGTCCAGAGCGTGTTGAGCGTGTCGTAGTGTGGGCGCACCGCCTCGCCGATGAGGTCGAGCTGTTCCTGCGGCGACCGCCCGTCGGGCGAGAGGCTGCGCACGCCCGCCAGCTTCTGGCGCTTGAGACCGCCCACGCGCTTGCGGAAGAATTCGTCCAGGTTGTTCGACGTGATGGCCAGAAAGCGAATGCGTTCCAGCAACGGCGTCCGCTCGTCGATGGCCTGGTAGAGTACGCGCCAGTTGAAGTCAAGCCAGCTCAGCTCCCGGTTGAAGTAGAGCGCCGGATGGTCCAGCGGGCTGTCCTCGGGTACGGGACGGGGCGAGGTGGCCTTGGGTACGGTGAAGGGCACCTCGGGCAACGCGCCTTCAGGCGCCTGCCCATCCCCCCCGGATGGGACGTCGTCGAGCGTCTCAGGTGTGGGTTGCTTCTCCTCAGCCATGCTGGCAACGTGGAATCGTGACGGGGACGTCGGCTCGGGTTCGAGACCTTGAATGAACGCCGCCCCACAGCGGATCCCGGCGCCCAGGGTTGGGGGTTTTGGGTTTTGGGTTTCGGGTTTTGGGTTGCGGGTTTCGGGTTTGGGGTTTGGGGTTGCGCCCTTCCTGTACTTCTACAAGAAGAAGTCCGGCATCAGGTCGGCGTCGGGATCCACGGCGTACTGGTCGAAGTCACTGACGCCCGCGCGGACCAGCACCTCGTCGTCCACGAAGAACTCGCCGGTGTAGTCCAGCGCCTCGCGGGTGAGGATCCAGTGCGCGGCGTCGGCCATGATGGCGGGCTGGCGTGAGGCGCGGATGGCCTCCTCCCCGCCCAGCAGGTTACGCACGGCGGCGGTGGCGATGGCGGTGCGGGGCCACAGCGCGTTGACGGCGATGCCGTCGGCCCGAAACTCTTCAGCCATGCCCAGCACGCACATGCTCATGCCGTACTTGCTCATGGTGTACGCCACGTGGTTCTGGAACCAGCGCGCCTCCATGTTGAGCGGCGGCGCGAGGTTCAGGATATGCGGGTTCTCGGCCTCCTTGAGATGCGGAACGCACAGCTTGGAGCACAGGAACGTCCCCCGCACGTTGACCTTGTGCATCAGGTCGAACCGCCGCATAGGCGTCTCCTCGGTGCCCGCCAGGAAGATGGCGCTGGCGTTGTTGACCAGGATGTCGATCCCGCCGAACGCCTCGACGCCCGCGTCCACGGCGGCCTGCACCTGCTCCTCGAAGCGGATGTCGGTGCGGACGGCCAGCGCCTGCCCCCCGGCGGCGTCGATCTCCTCGGCGGCGGTGTAGATGGTGCCGGGCAGCTTCGGATGCGGCGTCACCGTCTTGGCGGCGATGACGACGTTGGCCCCGTCGCGGGCGGCGCGCAGGGCGATGGCCTTGCCGATGCCCCGGCTCGCTCCGGTGATAAACAGCGTCTTGCCGTGCAGTGTACTCATGGATCCCTCGGACGATGACGTGAGAGCGGCGACTCGCAGAAGCAAGGTAACGCCGACGTCGTTCCGCTTCCACTCCGGCGTACCCGTCGGCGTGAAGGCGACGAGGATCTGGATGCGATGGCCTCTGGCAAGAGCGGATAGACCATGGAGGATAGCAGACTACTTGCTGGGCCGAGCGCACTCTGCCATCCCCCAACCCGCTATCTCCCTCGCCCGTTACGTGCCCGAAAACTCCGGGTCGCGCTGCTGCATGAAGGCCATCACCGCCTCCGAGAGGTCGTCGGACAGCAGGAACGAGGTGTTCCAGAGCGCCACGTAGTCGAGTCCTTCCTCCACCGTTTGATCTTCTCCGGCGCGCAGCACGTGCTTGACGCCCTGCACCACGAGCGGCGAGTTGCTGGCGATCTCGTCGGCCATCGTGCGGGCGGCCTCCTGCACCGCCGAAGCGTCCGGAAACACGTCGTTCACCAGGCCAATGGCGCGCGCCCGTTCGGCGTCGATGTCCTTGCCCGTGTAGACCAGCTCGGCGACGTGGCCCTGCGCGATGATGCGGGGCAGCCGCTGGAGTGTGCCGAGGTCGGCGACGATGGCCATCTTGGTCTCGCGCACCGAAAAGACGGCGTCCGCAGCGGCGAGGCGCACGTCGCAGGCGGTGATGAGGTCGATGCCGCCCCCGAGGCAGTAGCCGTGCACCGCCGCGATGACCGGCACTTCGCAGTCGGCAACGGACGTGATGGCGGCCTGCATCTGCTGGATCTTGGCGTGCAGCCGTTGCCGCCGAACCGTCTCAGAGGCGGTGTCGTCCTGCTGGAAGAGCATCGGCCCCATCGCCTTCAGGTCGAGCCCGGCGGTGAAGGCCGGGCCCCGGGCCGCCAGGATGACTGCGCGCACGTCGTCGGCCCCGGCGATGGCCTGCATGGCGCGGGGCAGGTCCGTCCAGAAATCGGGTCCCATGGCGTTGCGCTGATCGGGCCGATCCAGCCAGAGCGTGGCGACGGGGCCGTCGAGGTCGAGGGTGAGCACGTCGGAGGAAAAGGGCATGGCGTACGGGTGGTCGAGTGTTGAAGATGTGCGGGCCGACCGAGGCAGAAAACGCTTTCGAGTCTCGGCGGCTCCCGATATATTGCATCATGCTGAACGGACGTTCAACCCGACTGTTGCCTCTTTTTTATGAGCGATGCCCTGCCGACGTTTGACACTGTGGTGCTGGAGCGCGATGACGCCGTCGCCACTCTCACGATGAACCGCCCGGAGCGCCGCAACGCGCTCAACCGTGACCTGGAGCGCGACCTGATGGCGGCCCTGGAAACCGTACGCGACGATGACGCGGTCCGCGCCGTGGTGCTGACCGGCGCCGGAGCAGGCTTCTGCGCGGGGGCCGACCTAACCTCGTTCGCCGAGATGCCAAATCCGGACCAGGTTGAACATCACCTGATCAAGGTCTACGGCACGTTGGTGGACCTGCTGACGACGATGCCCAAGCCCATCCTCGCCGCCGTCAACGGGAGCGCCGCCGGGGCCGGGTGCTCGCTGGCGCTGGCGTGCGACCTGCGCGTTATGGCGGACGACGCGACGCTCTTGCAGGCCTTCAGCAACATCGCCCTCGTGCCCGACGCCGGGTCGACGTGGCTGCTGGCCCGGCAGGTGGGCTACAGCCGCGCCTACCAGATCGCCATCGAAGGCGACCGGATTCCGGCCGACCGCTGCCTCGACCTCGGCCTCACCAACAAGGTGGTCCCCCCCGATGATCTTCTCGGCGCCGCGCACGATTGGGCCCACCGCCTCGCCGCGCGCCCCACGCTGGCCCTCGGCCTCACCAAGCAGGCCATGCACGCCGCCATGACCTCGTCGCTCCAGGAGGCCATCGCCCTGGAAGCGCGTCTCCAGAAGCAGTGCCTCCAGAGCGACGACTTCACCGAAGGCGTGATGGCGTTTATGCAAAAGCGCGACCCGTCCTTCACCGGCTCGTGAACGAGTACGGGGGAGTGTGAGAGAGGGTGAATGGGAGAAAGGGTGAGTGGGAGCACGTGGAATGAACATCGAAACGCTCTATAACTACCTCGCCGCCAAGCCCGGCGCGACGGAGGACTTTCCCTTCGGCGAGGACACGCTCGTCATGAAGGTCCGGGGCAGGGAGAATTGGGGAAAGGGAGAATGTGGGAGGGCGAGAACACAACGATCTGAACTTCGAACTCAACAATTTCGACCTCAACAATTTCGACCTGTACGAACGTAATGAACGGATTTACTGCCAACCTGACCGACAAAGTCGCCATCGTCACCGGCGCGTCGCGCGGCATCGGACGGGCCATCGCCGAGGCGTACGCGCAGGCCGGGGCGAAGGTCGTCCTCGCCAGCCGCACGCAGGAGACGCTCGACGCCGTGGCCGACGCCATCGAGGCCGACGGCGGCACGGCGCTGCCTATCGCCACGCACACCGGCGATCCCGAAGCCGTCCAGGCCCTCGTCGCGCAGACCGTAGACACCTACGGCGGCGTCGACATCCTGGTCAACAACGCGGCGACGAACCCGCACTTCGGACCGATCATGACCTCCGAGGAGAGCCAGTGGGACAAGACCTTCGAGGTCAACGTGAAGGGCTACTTCTTCACCGCGCAGGCGTGCGTGCCGCACATGCAGGCGCGCGGCGGCGGCAAGATCATCAACCTCGCCTCCGTGGCGGGCAAGACGCCACAGCCGGGCATGGGCGTCTACTGCGTGACCAAGGCGGGCGTGCTGATGCTGACCGAGGTGCTGGCGACGGAGCTGGCGGAGGCCAACATCCAGGTGAACGCCGTCGTGCCGGGCTTCGTCAAGACCAAGTTCAGCCGCGCCATCTGGGGCAACGAGCAGATCAACGAGGCCGTCCTCGATCTCATCCCGCAGCATCGCATGGCCGCGCCCGAGGAGCTGACCGGCCTCGCCCTCTTCCTCGCCTCGTCCGCCTCCGACTTCGTCACCGGCGCCGACTTCGTCATCGACGGCGGCCAACTCGTCCACACCCACGTGCCGATGGGGTAGGGCGTGATGCGTGATGCGTATTGCGTTGCTTCGCCCGAACCCTCAAACTCCCAAACACCCACACTCCCACCCTCTCCCACTCACCCTTTCCCCCGCTCTCCCACACTCCCACTCCCAAAACATGCCTCCCACTCTCGCTCCCAACCTGCGCCGCCTGATCGACGACCTCCGCACGTTCCTCGACGAGGAGGTCGCGCCGCTGGAGGATAGGCTCCGTGAGCAGGGCTTCGGCGCGATCCTGCCGGAGTTGGCCGAGTTGCGCGAGGAGGTGAAACGGCAGGGCTGGTGGTGTCCGCAGATTAGTACTGAATATGGCGGGATGGGACTCTCGCTGCTGGAGTTCGCCCACGTGAGCGAGGCGCTGGGCCGCAGTCCGCTGGGCCACTACCTGTTCAACTGCCAGGCGCCGGACGCGGGCAACATGGAGATCCTGATCGACCACGGGACGCCCGACCAGCAGGCGCGCTTCCTGGAACCGCTGCTGCGCGGCGAGATCCGATCGTGCTTCTCCATGACCGAGCCCGAGCACGCCGGGTCCAACCCGGTCTGGATGAGCACGACGGCCGAAAAGGACGGCGACGACTACGTCATCGACGGGCACAAGTGGTTCACCACCGGGGCCGACGGCGCAGCGTTCGCCATCGTCATGGCCCTCACCAACCCCGACGCCGACAGCCCGTACCAGCGGGCCAGCCAGATCATCGTCCCGACGGACACGCCCGGCTTCGAGCATGTGCGGCGCACCTCTATCATGGGCGAGGAGGGCGAGGGCTGGCTCAGCCACTCCGAGATCCGCTATAACGACTGCCGCGTGCCCCAATCGAACCTGCTGGGCGCCGAGGGCGGCGGCTTCGTCATCGCGCAGGAGCGCCTCGGGCCGGGCCGCATCCACCACTGTATGCGCTGGATCGGCATCTGCGAGCGCGCCTTCGAGCTGATGTGCGAGCGCGCCGTCACCCGCGAACTCGCCCCCGGCAAGCCGCTCGCCACCAAGCAGACCATCCAGAACTGGATCGCCGAGAGCCGCACCGAGATCCACGCCGCCCGCCTGCTGGTCCTGGACGCCGCCCGCACGGTGGACGCCGAGGGCACACGCGCGGCCCGCAAGTCGATCTCGATGATCAAGTTCTACGCCGCGGGTGTGCTCCAGCGCGTGCTCGACCGCGCCATCCAGGTGCACGGCGGCCTCGGCATCACAGACGATACGCTACTCTCCTTCTGGTTCCGCCACGAACGCGGCGCCCGCATCTACGACGGCCCGGACGAGGTGCACAAGTACGTCGTCGCCCGTGAAGAGCTGAAACCCTACGGTCTGCGCCTGCGATGAAGCATTCGCCGAAACACAACAGGGCCGGTCGATAGTAGATAGTAGGTGCCACCACTCTGACGCGCCCCAATCGCAGCCCGCTACGCCACCATGGATCTATCCCTCTTCGAACAGGCGCCCCCGACGCTCGGCAATCAGTACGACGACGATCGCGTGCTCCGGTCGTACCTGCGCCGCGTCCTCCCCGATGAGGTGCACGAGGAAACGGAAGACCGCCTCCGCGAGATGGGCGAAATCGCCGGGGGCTGGCTGTACGACCTCCAGCTGGACGACCGCGAGCACGAGCCGACGCTGACGCAGTGGGACGCCTGGGGCAACCGCATCGACCGGATCGAGGTGACGCGGCTGTGGCAGGAGGCCGAACGCCTCGCCGCCGAGCATGGCCTCGTCGCCACTGCCTACGAGCAACTCTTCGAACGCCACTCGCGCATCGTCCAGTTCGCGCTGGTCTACCTCTTCACGCCGTCGAGCGACATCTACTCGTGCCCGCTGGCGATGACCGACGGCGCCGCCCGCACCCTGCTGGCCGCCGGCAACCAGGACCTCATCGACCGCGCCGTGTCGCACCTCGCCAGCCGCCATACGGACCGGTTCTGGACGAGCGGTCAGTGGATGACCGAGCTGCCCGGCGGCTCGGACGTCAGCCGCACCGAGACGGTGGCCCGCCAGGACGACGACGGCACGTGGCGGCTCTACGGGCGCAAGTGGTTCACCTCGGCCGTGACCTCGCAGATGGCGCTGGCGCTGGCTCGGCCGGAGGGCAACCCCGAGGGCAGCAAGGGCCTCGCCCTCTTCTACGTGGAGCTGCGCGACGACGACGGACAGCTGCAAAACATCCGCGTGCACCGGCTCAAGGACAAGCTGGGCACCCGCAAGCTGCCGACCGCCGAACTGACGCTCGACGGCACTCCCGCCACGCCCGTCGCGGGCCTGGAGTACGGCGTCCGCCACATCGCGCCGATGCTCAACATCACGCGCACCTGGAACGCCGTCTCCGCCATCGCCCTCATGCGGCGCGGGCTGGCCCTGGCGCGCGACTACGCCGGGAAGCGCGAAGCCTTCGGCAGTCCGCTGGCCGAGAAGCCGCTGCACGTCGACACGTTGGCCGACCTGCAGGCGACCTACGAGGGCGCCTTCCACCTCACCTTCCGCCTCACCGAACTGATCGGGCGCCTGGAAGCGGGCGGGCTGAACGACGAGCAGCAGGCGCTCGTGGAGCTGCTCTTGCGCGCGCTCACGTCGGTCACCAAGCTGACGACGGCCAAGCAGGCCATCGCCGTGACGAGCGAGGTGCTCGAAGCCTTCGGCGGCGCGGGCTACGTGGAGGACACGGGCCTGCCGATGCTGCTGCGGGACGCGCAGGTGCTCTCCATCTGGGAAGGCACGACCAACGTGCTGGCGCTCGACCTGCTGCGGTCGCTGCGCGAGGCGGGCGTCTA
>JAAAOL010000505.1 GCA_009908885.1 Bacteroidota bacterium
TAATGGGGCTCACCGGGGTGGTGGGCGATGGCTACAACTTCCGCTGGGTCGAGCCGGGCGGTGTTGTGGCTGTAGACAAAGGCAGTTCAAAGACCTATTTGCATCCGATGGTCGTCTGGGGCCGGAATCGGCTGCAGGCGCTAGCCGAGCAGCACCCGCAGCAGGTGCTGGCGTTCATCAACGAGCTTTCGATGACCGACCCAGGGGTGGAGTACTACGTCTACTTTGTCGACAACGACGACTTCGAGAACTACAGCCCGTCGAAGCGGCAGCGCGTCTTCGACCGCTTCAAGGAGTACCTGATGGACGCGGCGTTTCCGGAGGGACCGCCGTCGGACGAATAGTGCCGAGCACGCACCCGCAGAGGCCCATGCACCGGGTCTTCATACTTGTCGCGCTGCTGATGATCCCGTTCGCCGTCTCCGAGGTGGCGGGGCAGGCCATGAGTCGTGAGTTCTATGGCTACGAGCTTGACGATTACATCGACCCGGATTCCGTCACTTATGCGCAGGCGCTGTCGCTTGTGCAGAGCGACTCAGCGCGCGGCTTCAACGCCTGGATGCTACTCCACCATGTCGGCCGCTCCGGCGACACCACCTATACTGCTCCTATCAAACAACTCGTTGATGCGTTTGCGCGGGGGCAGCGACCGGACCTGCTGGGCTTCAACGCGCTCTACGCACTGCGTCTGCTGGGCGAGCCGCAGTCATACTTTCTAGACCAAGCATTCCGGCATGCAGAGAGCCCGATGCTCTCCCGCTACGCGATCAATATCCTGGCCCAGGATCCCGATTCGACGACGCTCGATACGCTGCAAACGCTTAGAGCAGTTAGAGACGGCCTGATCCAAGGAGCTTTAAACCTGTATCAATCCGCCCTCTACGTAGAAAACGAGTATGCTTCGCTCCTCACGCCAGAGGCACGCGTGGATTACCTGCTCGATACGGTCTCCATCGGCAGAGGTCTCTCAGACCGGCGCTTTGAGGCGGGCCGTCCGCTGAGCGGGCACATCGGCCTCGCGGTGTGGGCGCGGATGCAGCTACGCGAGGTACATGCAGCACATCCGGAGGTCGTCGAGCAGGCGATCGCGGCGCTGCCGTCCGAGCGCCATCGGTTGCGGACGCTGGCCGAGCGCGTGGTGCAGGCGCCGCCGGGGGAGCTGCCCGAACCGTTCCGGCGGTAATCGCGTCCGTATCGTTCAGCAGTATCCGTTCCCGTATCCACCGTCAAGCTCCACGCCCCATGCACCGACTGCTTCCCGTCTGCCTCGCCCTGTTGCTCATCGGACTGCTCGCCGGGCCCGTCCAGGCCCAGGAGGCCGTGCCCACGGAAGTGGTAGTCCGCGCCGTCTCGCACGACGCCAAGCTCATCGGCTCGAACGTCGGCGGGGCGCGCATCGTGATTCAGGACGCCGCCACGGGCGCGGTGCTGGCCGAGGGCATGCAGGCCGGCGACACGGGCGACACCGAGCGCATCATGGTCACTCCGCACGAGCGCGGCACCACGATCTACGGCACCGAGGGCGCGGCGGGCTTCCTCGCCACGCTCGACCTCACCCGGCCCACGCCGGTCGACATCACGGCGTACGGTCCGATGGAGCCCGCCCACGCCATGCAGCGCACCACGAAGCGGATGCTGCTGGTGCCCGGCCAGCACGTGCGCGGCGAAGGTGTGCTGCTCGAACTGAACGGCTTCAGCGTGCGCCTGCTGGACGTGCCGCACCGCGCCCAGGCCGAGGCGCCGATGCCGGTGCGTGCCCACGTGACCATGCTCTGCGGCTGCCCCACCGAGCCGGGCGGCCTGTGGGACGCCGACCGCATCACCATCACCGCCCAGTTGCGCGACGCGGACGGGGCCGTCGTGGCCGAGGCGCCGCTGGCCTTCGCTGGAGCGGTGAACACGTACGACGGCAGCGTCCCCGTGCCCGCCGACGGCGTCTACACCCTGGAGGTCCTCGCCGCCGACGCCGAGCGCGCCAACTTCGGCATGGCCGGGCAGACGCTGGTGGTGGAGTAGCTGAGAGCGTGGGAGAGTGGGAGAAAGGGGGAGTGGGAGAAAGGGGGAAGGCCGTGAGCGCCAAACCCAAAACCCTCAATCCAAAACCCGCAACCCGAAACCCAATCACCGCAGCTTCGCCAGCATGCGTTCGGTGAGGCGCATCGTCTGGAGGGCGTCGAGGACCGGGTGCGGGGCGGGCTGCTGGGCGAGGAGGGCGTCCACGAAGGCGCGCGTCTCGAAAGTGATGAGGTGATCGAGTGGGACCGTCGTCAGGTCGATCTCGCGGTCGCCCTCGCTGTCGGCGACGAACAGGGTGCCGCGCGGAGTCTTTTCAGCCGGGCGCAGGCTGACCTGGGCGTACGTGCCGCTGTGGAAGCGCAGCCCGAAGGCGACGACGACGGGCCAGGCGCTCGTGCGGCGGACCGCTTCCACGTCCACGCGCTGCACGCTGTGGCTCTGGGCGAGGGTGCAGCACAGGTCGAGCGTCTCGGCGAGCCAGCGTGACCAGGGCGGGGCAGAGGCCTCGGGAAACACCACCTCGCGGCGCACCAGGATGAGGGCGGCGCGGCGGTCTGGCGGCAGCGCGGCGACGGCGGGATGTACTCGGAGCGGCTGGCTCACGCCCACCTCCACGCCGGCTTCCTCGGCCACGTCTACCAGCGTCGCGCATTCCGATACCGAGGCGGCGGGCGGCCACTCCAGGAAGGCGGGGACGCCGCGCCGGATGACGGCTTCGGCCACGCGGAAATGATCGGACGGAGGCACGGCCACGAACGCGGCATCGAGCGCGTCCAGGTAGCCGCCCAGCACCTGGTCGAGGCCGTCCTCGACCTCGGCGCGGGCCATCGCCACGAGGTCGGGCAGCGGCGGTGCGGGCGGGGCCAGCACGACCTGCGGATGGGCAGCCAGCGCCGTGCGACGGGCGTCGCTGAACGGACCGGTACCGAGGAGGCCGACGGTCATGGCGGGGGCGTCGGATGCAGAAGCCATCGGGACAAGCACGCTCAGTAGCCCAGGGCGAGGCCGTCTTTGCGCATCTCAGAGGCGCCGTGGTAGACGCCCCGCTCGGCGTCCCACAGGATGGCCTGGTAGCCGCCGAAGCCGCCCGTCGATGTCTCCACGTCGTGCCCCCGCGCCCGTAGCGCCTCGATCACGTCCGTCGGCACCCCGCTTTCGAGCCGGAGCGTGCCGCCGTCGGTCATCGTCCCGCCCGTCGGCTGGCTGCTGCCCGAGTGGCGGTAGCGCGCCGCGTCGCCCGCCTCCTGCACGTTCATCCCGAAGTCGATCAGGTTGCTCAGGATCTGGACGTGGCCCTGTGGCTGCATCGCCCCGCCCATGACGCCGAAGCTGAGCCACGGCTGCCCGTCTTTCATCGCGAACGCGGGGATGATGGTGTGGAAGGGCCGCTTGTCGGGCGCGTAGCCGTTCGGGTGGTCCGGATCGAGCGCGAAGAGGGCGCCCCGATCCTGCAGCATGAAGCCGAGGCCGTCCGGCACGAGGCCGCTGCCCATCCCCACGTAGTTGCTCTGGATGAGCGAGACCATCATGCCTGAGCCGTCGGCCACGGTGAGGTAGATGGTGTCGCCCGCTTCGAGGCGCTCGTCGATCACGGCGATGCGCTGGAGCACCTTATCCATGCGGATCATCTCGCGGCGGCCCTCAGCGTAGTCCTCCGAGAGCAGCAGGTCGAGCGGGGCGTCGTAGAAGGCCGGATCGGCGTAGTAGCGCGCCCGGTCCTCGAAGGCCAGCTTCTTGGCCTCGGCCTGCACGTGCAGGTAGTCCGCCGTGTTGTGGCCCATCGCGGCGAGGTCGTAGCCCTCCAGGATCTGCAGCATCTGGAGCGCGGCGATGCCCTGGCCGTTGGGCGGCAGTTCGTACACGTCGTAGCCCCGGTAGTTGACCGAGACGGGGTCGACCCACGTGCTGGTGTGTGCGGCGAGGTCGGCCTTGCGCAGGTAGCCGCCCACGCGCCGCATGTAGGCGTCGATGGTGTCGGCGAGGGCGCCCTCGTAGAACACGTCCCGCCCGCTGGCGGCGAGGCGCTCGTAGGTGCGGGCGAGGTCGGGGTTGCGGAAGACGTCGCCCTCACGCGGGGGGCGTAGCGCTCCATCCTCACCCCGGATGAGATACGTTTCGCGGGCGTTCTCGAACTCGGGAATCAGGTCCTGCTCCTGGGCGAAGCGCTCGACGTTCATCTGCCAGTAGTAGGCGATGACCTGCGAGATCGGGACGCCCTCGTGCGCGTAGCGGATGGCCGGGCCGAGCACGTCGTCCATCGGCAGCGCGCCGAAGCGGTCGTGCAGTTCGAACCAGCCATCCACCGCGCCGGGCACGGTCACCGGCAGCGGCCCCCAGTACGGAATCGACGTCCGGTCGCCCAGCCGAGCCCGGAGTGTGTCCAGCGAGAGGCCCCGGGGCGAGCGCCCGCTGGCGTTGAGGCCGTAGACCTGCTCGGTCTCCGGGTCCCACACGATGGCGAACAGGTCGCCGCCGATGCCGCAGCCGGTCGGCTCGACGAGGCCGAGCAGCGCGTTGGCGGCGATGGCGGCGTCGACGGCCGTGCCGCCCTGCTTCAGCGTCTCGATGGCGACCTGCGAGGCGAGCGGGTGGCTGGTGGCGGCCATGCCGTGCCGGGCGAGGACGGGGCTGCGCGTGGCGAACGGCTCGCCGGTGACGCGGTCACCGCCGCCCGTGGGCTGGGCCGACGCGGGCAGGAGGATGAGCATGAGCAGGGCGAGGATGAGCAGCGTGCGCATGGGATCGTGGAGGTGAGTGGAGCAGGCGGGAGAACGCTCAGTGGTAGGTGTCGGCGCCGGGGGCGGGCGCCCAGTCGCTGTCGGGCTCGAAGTGGTTCCAGACGCGGCGGGACACGGTGCGGATCAGGGCGTAGCCCTCGTTGTCGTGCGTCCAGCGGGTGTCTTCCTGGTCGTCCGTGATGATACACAGGACGTAGTCGCCGTGCGGGGCGTTGACGAGCGCGACCTCCGAGCGCGACTGGCTCACGGCGCCCTGCTTGGAGGCGGCCTGCACCCAGGGCGGCAGTGCGGCGAGGGCTTCGTCGTCCCAGAAGGTGCGGGTGAGGGCGCGGTACATTTCGTCGCTGGCCGCGCGGCTGACGGCCCGGCCCTCGCGGATCATGACCAGCAGCTCGGCCATCTCGCGGGGCGTCGTCTGGCCCCAGCCGTGGCGCTCGTACGCGGCCTGCCGCCCTTCCGTGCGCGAGTTGACGCGGGTGTGGTCGTAGCCGTGGGCGTCCAGCCACGCGTTGATGGCGGTGCCCGTGCCCACGCGGCGCTGCAGCCACAGACTGGCGTTGTTCTCGCTGAGGGTCAGCATCAGCAGGATCAGCTTGTTCAGCTCCACCGGTTCGTCCGGCGTCATCTGGGCCGAGAACTCGTACGCCGAGTATTGATAGTCGATGCTGTCGCTGTCCACCGCCACCTTCGCCGTGTAGTTCAGCGAATCCTTCTCGATCAGGTCGAACGTCTTGAGCAGGATCGGCACCTTGATCATGCTGGCCGTGGGAAACAGCGTGTCGGGCTGGATCGCCGCGTAGCGCCCGCTCGGCAGGTGGCGCACGTAGATGCCGACCTCGCCCCGGAAGCCGGCGACGGCCTCGTCGAGTAGCGCCTGGAGCTCGGCGTCGTGGTGGTGCGTGGTGTCAGAGGTGGGCTGGGCGGAGGCCGCGGGTGGGACGAGCAGCAGCAGGAGGCCGAGGACGAAGGCCCAGGGGGAACGAGGCGAGCACATAGGCGCGAGACAGGGTATGCCGTTTTCGATGTTCGAGGGGCGAGATCGTGGGGGCGTGGGGGATCGGGAGTGCGGGAGCGTGGGAGTTCGGGCATGTGGTGATTTCGGGTCACGCACCACGCACCACGCACCACGCACCACGGATCGCGGCGGGCGACGTCGACGGCTCAGACTCACCCGTTGGAATCAGGGGTAGCAAGGACGATGGGTTCAGGATAGGAAAATGCAGCGAGTCGCGCATCCGCAAGCAGATGGCCGTCGTATTCGGTCCAGGTGTGTAGATTCTGCGAGTTCGGGGAGGAGACGCCCCGGGTCGCGTTGCCTTTTAGAATTGATCTAAATTAGATTGCAAGGCTCATTATGCCATCCATCACCCATTCCAGTGATACACATGGGACGTACATCGTGGATCGTCGTTCTTGCAGCCCTTCTCGTGTTTCCGCTCTCCGCCTGCCAGCCCGCGGAGCAGGAGGCCAGCGAAGTCGTCATCTATTCGGGCCGCAGCAAGGCGCTCGTGGATGACCTCGTGGAGCAGTTCGAGGCCCAGCATGACATCGACGTCAGCATCAAGTACGGGACGGACGCGCAGCTCATGGCGGCCCTCGAAGAGGAGGGCGACCAGAGTCCGGCCGACCTGTTTTGGGCCAACACGACGGGCGCGCTGGGGGCGGCCAGCAACGCCGATCTGCTCCAGCCGCTGCCCGACAGCATCCTGCAGACGCCGGGCGCCTATGTGCCGTCGAGCGGCCAGTGGGTGCCGGTGACCTCGCGCTTCCGCGTGCTGGCCTACAACACCGACCGCGTGGACGCCGAAGCGCTGCCCGCCTCGGTGATGGACCTGCCGTCGCGCTCGCAGTACGCCGGGCGCATCGGGTGGACGCCGGCCTACTCCAGCTTTCAGGACTTCGTGACCGCCATGCGCGCCCTGGAGGGCGAGGACGCGACGCGGACGTGGCTGGAGGGGATGCAGGACCTCGACCCGAAAGCCTACGCCTCCAACACGCCGATGCTCCAGGCGCTGGCGGCGGACGAGATCGACCTCGCGCTGACGAACCACTACTACGTGCTGCGCCTCACCCACGGCGAGGGCGAGGCTGAGGAAGACGAGGCCGGGCAGCCCAGTGCGCCCGTGGCGACCTACTTCTTCGAATCCGGCGACGTGGGCAACCTGGCGCTCGTGACGGGGGCGGGCCTGCTGCAGACGAGCGATCAAGACGCCGGGGCGCTGCAGGTGCTGGAGTACCTCCTCTCGCCCGAGGCGCAGCGCTTCGCCGCGCAGGAAGTGAACGAGTATCCCGTCGTGTCGGTCGAGGCGCTGCCGGAGTACATGGTGCCCGCCGACTCGTCCATGCAGCTCAGCCCGGGCTTCGAGGTCGACCAGCTGCGCGACCTGGACGCCACGCTCGACCTGCTGCGGGAGGTGGGGCTGTTGTAGGTCCTCGGACGGTTGAGGCAGCACTGACTGCGGGGCCCTTCGGAGGGGCGAGCGGATAGCGGATAGAGCATGGAGGAGGGCGGATCGCATCCAGATTCAGCGCGGTCTGCTATTCTCGATTCTCCTCATACCGTTTTCGCTGGGCGATGTCCGTATCGTCGAGAATATGATGCGTATTGCGTGATGCGTGAAAAAGTGCTGATGGAGCAATGGCCCTTCCCCATCACGCACCACGCAACACGGACCACGCACCACGACAGGCGACACCAGGATCCGGACATCAACCATCTGAATCAGTATCACACGCCTCTGCACGGCCGTCTGCCGTCCGCGGTCCGTCGTCCATCCCTCGACGCCCTTTTCGCCAGATCTGGAGGCGCTGCGTGTTTCGCCGTCTGCTGTCGTCGTCCCACTCCGTGCGCCGGGCGCTTCCGTTCGCGCTCCCGGCGGTGCTCGTCGTGGGCGGCGTCCTCGTGCCGCTGGGGTACCTGCTGCTGCGGGCGTTCCAGGCCGAGCCGGACCAGCTCGTCGATCTCGTCTGGCGGATGCGGACGCTGCGGCTGCTGGGCAACACGCTCGGTCTGGCGGGCGGCGTCCTCGCGCTCAGCACGGCGCTGGCCCTGCCGCTGGCCTGGCTGACGACGCGGGCGGCCCTGCCCGGGCGGCGGCTCATCACGCTGCTGGGTGTGCTGCCGCTGGCGGTGCCGGGTTACGTCATGGCGTACGTGCTGCTGGCCGCCACCGGCACTACCGGCACGCTGGCCGAGACGCTGGGCCTCGTCGTGCCGCGCCTCAGCGGCTATCCGGGCGCCCTCCTCGCGCTCAGCCTCTACACGTTTCCGTACCTCTTCCTGAACCTGCGGACGGCGCTGCTCGGGCTGGACCCGTCGCTCGAAGAGGCGGCCCGGTCGCTGGGCGCCAGCCGCTGGCAGACGTTCGTCCGGGTGACGCTGCCGCAGCTCCGCCCGGCCTACTATGCCGGGGCGCTGCTGGTGGGCCTGCACGTGCTGGGCGACTTCGGCGTGGTCTCGCTGATGCGGTTCGAGACGTTCAGCTATGCGCTCTACCTGCAATACAACGCCTCGTACGACCGCATCTACGCGGCGTGGCTGGCACTCATGCTGCTGGCGCTGACGGCGGGCGCGCTGCTGCTGGAGGCGCGGCTGCTGCGGGGACTGCTGCTGCACCGGGCGGGGGCGGGCACGCGTCGGCACGGGCGGCGCGTGGACCTCGGCGCGTGGCGCGGTGCGGCGTACGGATTCGTCGCGCTGCTGCTGGCCGTCGCGGTCGTGCTCCCGGTGGTGACGGTCGGCTATTGGATGAGCACGGCGGGTGCGGCCATCGACTGGGCGGATGTGGGTGCGTCGCTGTGGCACTCGGTGAGCGCGTCGGCCCCGGCGGCCGTCGTGGCGGGAGCGCTGGCCGTACCGCTGGCCTACCTGAGCGTGCGGCAGCCGTCACCGTGGTCGCGGGGACTGGAGCGCATCGCCTACTTCGGCTATGCGACGCCGCCGCTGGCCTTCGCGCTGGCGCTCGTCGTCTTTTCGCTGCAGACGGCGCCGGTGCTGTATCAGACGCTGCTGCTGCTCATCGTCGCCTACGCGCTGCACTTTCTGGCCGAGGCGATGGGGCCGGTGCGGAGTGCGCTCTACCAGGCGCCCCCGCGCATCGAGGAGGCCGCGCGGTCGCTGGGGCGCTCGCCGCTGCAGGCCTTCTTCGCCGTCACGTTCCCGCTGCTGCGGCGCGGGCTGCTGGTGAGTGTGGCGTTCGTCTTTCTCTCAGCCATGAAAGAATTGCCGCTGACCCTCCTGCTCGCGCCCATCGGCTTCGAGGCGCTGGCGCTCGGAGCCTGGGGCTATAGCAACGAGGCCATGTTCGGACAGGCCGCGCCGTACGCCCTCGCCCTCATCGCCTTCTCGGCCCTCTTCGTGGGGCTGCTGCTGGTGCAGGAGACGGATCCGCAGCGGGTGAAGGAGGTAATGTCCGCCGAAACGCCCGTGCCGGTGCCGGGGTAAGACGGCGTGCTGCGCTTCGAGACCGCTCCGGCGCCTTCCGCGCACTGCCTCGCGACATCGATGGCGTTCTGTCTGGGAGTGTGGGCGGCTGGGAGATGGATGTGGAGGCTTCAACCTCCAACACTCCCGCACTCCCACGTCCCCCAGCACTCCCATACTCCCGCACCCCCGGTCTCCCACACTCTGTCCACCGTCAGTCACGACTGTTAAGGCTTTGTTTCCGAGCCAGAATCCATGCCCGAGATCCTTTCCGTCGACAACCTGACGAAGCGCTTCGGTCCCGAGGCGCCGCCCGTGGTGCGCGATCTCAGTTTCGCGGTGGAGGAGGGCGAGATCGTCGCCCTGCTCGGCCCGAGCGGCTGCGGCAAGACGACCACGCTGCGGTGCATCGCAGGCTTCGAGCGGCCCGACGCCGGGCGCGTGGAGGTCGGCGGGGAGGTGCTGTGCGGCGACGGGCGGCACGTGCCCGCCGAGCGGCGCAACATCGGGCTCGTCTTCCAGGATTATGCCCTGTTTCCGCACCTTACCGTGCTGGAGAACGTGCTGTTCGGCCTCAAAGGGATGCCCCGCGCTGAGCGCCGGCAGCGGGCGCTGGACGTGCTGCACCGCGTCGGCCTGAAAGGCTTCGAGGACCGCGCGCCGCATCACCTGTCCGGCGGCCAGCAGCAGCGCGTCGCCCTGGCCCGCACCCTCGCGCCAGGCCCC
>JAAAOL010000120.1 GCA_009908885.1 Bacteroidota bacterium
GGGCGGGATGAGTCCGAGAAATCCGACGACGTCCGTCAGCACGCCCGGCGTGATGAGGAGCGCGCCCGCGCACAGGATGATGACGCCATCTAGCACTTCCTTGCCGGGCAGGTCGCCCCGACCCATGCGGCGGTTCAGGCTCTGCCAGACGGAGAGCCCTTCGCGCTTCGCCAGCACGCCGCCGAGGAGGCCCGTGCACAGGATGATGCCGATGGTCGGCCAGAAGCCGATCAGCTTATCCACCTGCATCAGCAGGCCGAGTTCGACGACCGGCATGATGAGGAAGAGCGCCAGAATGCGTCCGAGGATCTTCATAACAGCACTGCATCTTGGTTCGTGCTCATGTACGGCAGCGACGCCGAAAGGCTCCACCCGCAGCGTCACTTTACGCCCTTCGCGCTGGCGCAGGATGGGAATTATACGGATTCAGACGGGTGATGTCCGGTTCCTGGTGTCGCCTGTCGTGGTCCGTGGCCCGTGGTGCGTGATGGAAAAGGGCCATCGCTCCAGCACCGCATGTTCACGTATCACGCAATACGCATCACATTCTCAGCCATCCGGACATCGCCAAGCGACAACGGTATTACAAGAGTTTGGCGGTAATCATCGGCAGCGGGGGCAACCTTGATGCCTGAGACGCTTCTATGTCCTCACCTCGTCACGACCGCCCATCACTCCCAACTCCACGATGACGCTTGCCATCATCGGCGCGGGCATCAGCGGCTGTGCCGCGGCCTGGGCCCTGCGCACGAACGACCTCGACGTCGACCTCTTCGAAAAGAGCCGGGGCGTCTCGGGCCGGGCGGCCACGCGCCGTCGCAACGGCACCTGCTTCGACCACGGCGCCAACTACATCAAGCCCACGACGGAACGCGTCCACGCCATCATCACAGAGCAGCTCCCGACCGAGGACCTCGTCGACATCGACCGGGCCGTGTGGACCTTTGACGGAAGTGGCACCATCGCACCCGGGGAGGACCGGGAGGGACCGATGTGGACGTACAGGCGAGGCATTAACACCCTCGGCAAGCTGCTGCTGGCCGGGACGACCGCCGATCTGCATCGCCAGACCCGGGTGCAGCGGCTGGTTCGCCGGAATGGAACGTGGCACATCGACGACACGGAGGGGGCGACGTACGGTCCCTACGATGCCGTGCTGCTCACGCCGCCCGCCCCGCAGGCTGTTGACCTCATCGAAGCCAGCACCTTCGATCCAGCGGTGCAGCAGACGGTGGCGGAAGGTCTTCGTGCTGCCACCTACCGCTCGCAGTTCACCATCGTCCTGGCTACCGATGCGCCCGTCCCGCGGCCCGATGGCGTGTACGGACTGGTAAACACCGACGGGGCGCACCCGATCGCCTGGCTCAGCTTCGAGGAGGACAAGCCCGGTCACGTGGACGAGGGAAGCCTCCTCATCGCGCAAATGAGCCCGGCATGGACGGAGACGCATTACGAGGCCCCGCACGAGACGCTCGTCCAGCACGCCGCCGAGCACGTCAGCCGATTGCTCGATCACGACGTGCGCAACCCGGCCTGGAGCGACCATCAGCGGTGGCGCTACGCCCTGCCGAACACACCTGCGGATGCGACCCGGGTGGCTGTGGGGCAGGAGGTGGGCCTCTTCGTCGCCGGAGATGCGCTGGCCGGAAAGGGGCGCGTCGGCTTAGCCCTGGAGAGCGGCCTGGACGCGGCTGCCAGCATCCGAGAATACCTCACGGAGGCGGCTGCCTAGAGGATGTTGTGATACCGATTCAGATTGGGAATGTCCGGACCCGTCCATCAGGAAGGTTGTAAAAACGCCTCGCCGAGGCGTCTCTACCCCAGTCCGCGACAGGATTCCTCCTGACGTATCCCGACATCACGAAACGAAATCGGTATGAGTTCGGCGTTAAGCACGAGCCGAAATCGGGCTCTGCTGCGCATGCTGCCTACTGCTTGCGTCATCCCGGACCCTGATCCGGAATCCAGAGGACGGCCGCGCTTCCAGATCCCTGCCTGCGCGGGGAAGAGCAGGCAAAAACTGAGCATCGTGCAAAACACGCTCTAGCGCTGCGAGGCGTCGAGCAGGCGCTCGATGATGTCGATGGGCGAAATGCCGTCGGCCTCAGCGTTGAAGTTGGTCACGATGCGGTGGCGCAGCACCGGAATCGCCATCTCGCGCACATCCTTTTCGAGCGGGGTCAGCCGACCGTCCAGCGCGGCCAGCGTCTTGGCGCCGAGGATGAGGTACTGCGAAGCGCGCGGTCCTGCCCCGTAGTTGAGATAGTTCGTCACGAAGTCGGGCGCCGAGTTGCGACCGGGCCGGGTCTTCGAGACCAGCGAGACGGCGTATTCGATCACGTTGTCGGCCACGGGAATCTGCCGCACGAAGTCCTGAAAGGTGCGGAGTTCCTCGCCCGAGATCACCGTGTTTACCTCCCCGCGGCGGATGGTCGTCGTGCTGCGCACGACGTCTACCTCTTCGTCGAACGATGGGTAGTCGAGCCACAGGTTCATCATGAAGCGGTCGAGCTGCGCTTCAGGTAGGGGATAGGTGCCTTCCTGCTCGATCGGGTTCTGCGTGGCGAGGACGAAGAAGGGCAGGTCCAGCGCGAAGGTCTGTCCGGCGGCGGTGACGTGCTGCTCCTGCATCGCCTCCAGCAGCGCGGCCTGCGTCTTGGGCGGCGTCCGGTTGATCTCATCGGCCAGCACGATGTTGGCGAAGATCGGTCCGTGCACGAACTTGAACGACCGCTTGCCGGTGGACTGGTTCTCCTCGATGATCTCCGTCCCGGTGATGTCGCTCGGCATCAGATCCGGCGTGAACTGGATGCGGCTGAATTGGAGGTCCAGCGCTTGCGCCAGGGTGCGGATGAGCAGCGTCTTGGCCAGGCCGGGCACGCCGATGAGTAGGACGTGCCCGCGCGAGAGCAGGCTCACGATGACGAACTTGACGATGCGCTCCTGCCCGACGATCACCTTGCCGATTTCGGCGCGCAGCCGTTCGTAGACGTCGTTCAGGGCGTCCAGCGCCGCCGGGTCGGCAGCCTGGGTCGCAGTCGTGGACGGTTGGGACATAGATCTAGGGAGCGATGTCATTGACTGAAAAAGGGCGAGCCCCGGTTCTAACTAGACGACGCCAGCAGAGACGGCGCCAGGGCGCGTCAGGATTGGGAGGGAGGCGCCTGCGCCAGGGAGGAGGACAGGCGGCGGGCTTTGCCGCGCAGCTCGATGTAGACGTCCTCACGCAGCCGGTCGATCCACTCGCGCAGCACGCGCGCTTGCTTGTCCTGCAGCGCCCGCTCTTTGATAAACTGGTAATCCTGCTCCAGGCTGACGCGGTGCTCGGGCGCCCACTTTTGGAGCTTGACGATGTGGTAGGCGCGGCTGCCGTCCAGCAGCTCGGCCTCGGCGGGCTTGCTGATCTCGCCCACCTCCATCGTGTCGAGCGTGCTCTGCCACGACGGGCCGAGAGCGCTCAGGAATAGATCCCGCTCGCGCGTCTGGGGATCCAGCACGCGCCCGCCCACTTCGGCGGAGGCTTCTTCCTCGGAGTTGCGTCGCGCCATCAGCTCGAACGGAATCTCCTGCGTCAGGATCGAGTCGCGCACGGCGGACAGGTACTCGATGGCTTCGGTGGGGTCGGCTTGGCTCTCGTCGACGCGGATGAGGACGTGGTTGAAATCGACCTCGTCGCCGCGACGCTCGTTGACGCGCAGGATGTGGAAGCCGAAGGTCGTCTCGAACGGCTCGGACACCTCGCCGATGGGAAGGCGGGAGGCGATGGCCGCGAACTCAGGGACGAGTTCGTTCAGCTGGATGTCGCTGATGCGTCCCCCATCCGAGGCCGAGCCGGTGTCGTCCGAGAAGCGGCGCGCCATCTCCTCCAGCGAAGTGGTGCCGGTGACGACGGAGTCGCGGATGGAGGTGATGATCTCCAGCGCCTCCTGGCGGGCCTGGTCGGAGGCCTTCGGGTAGCGGACGATGTGGGCCACGCGCACCGTCGTCGGCAGCGTCGGCAGCGAGTCGGTCGGGAATTGCTCGAACCAGCGTTCGACCTCGGTCGGCGTGATGCGGACGTTGTTCATCTTGCGCCCGCGGATCTGCTCGGCCAGCAAGCGATCCCGAAAGTCCTTTCGCAGATCGGCCTTGATCTGCACGATGCTCTTGCCGTAGATCTCCTCCAGGCGGCTTTCGGAGCCCACCTGGCTGGTCAATTGCCGGATGCGCTGGTCGAGCGCCTGGTCGACCTGGTCGTCGGTAATCTGAATCGTGGTGTCGCGGCGGGCGTGGATGGTCAGCACTTCCTGGTCGACGAGCTGATTGAGGGCATCCATCCACAGCTGATCAGAATAAGTCATGCCCTGCTGCTGCGTGAGGCCGAGGACATAGCCGTCGACGTCAGACCGGAGGATGATTTTGCCGTCCACGACGGCCACGATCTCGTCGATGACGTTCCCATCCTGGGCCTGCGCTGCCGGAGCGGGAGCGAGCAGGGGCGTGACGAGCAGGCCCAGCAGGAGGGGGAGGAAGCGCGCAGAAGATGGGAACGAGAGCAACATAGGGGACGAAGACACCAAAAAATGCAAAGCACAGAGGTAACGAACGCAGCCCGGCAGCTATTGCCGAGGTGGGGCGGTCAGCGGGCTTCGAGGGCGTTGCGGGAGAGCGCTCTGTTCCTCAGCCGTTGAACATGACGTGCATACATCTGTTTCCGCGCGTCGATGAGGAGCTGGCGCTGCACGTCGTCCTCGATCCAGGCCAGTTCAGGGATGGTGCCCGCCGGCGCCCGATCCACGAGGTGCAGTACGTGATGCAGGCTGTCCGCCTCGATGACCGGGGCGACCTCGCCCGTGCCGAGGCGGGGCATCAAGTCACGCAGGGCCGGGTACTGGGCGAAGAGCGACCGCTCCGGGTAGTACGTGTCGGCCAGCGTGAGGGCGGCCTCCGAGTCGAGCGCGAAGCGCTGCACGATGCCGGGCCAGAGCGAGTCTGCGGCGTCCTGGCGCAGGGCGTCCCGAAGCAGCCGGCGGGCCGCCTCCGCCGAGTCAGGCGCGGTGGTCGACAGGTAGCGTACGCGGACGAAGGGCTCCCGCAGCCGCAGCCGGTCCCGATTCCGCTGGTAGTAGGCGTTGATCTCCGCCGCCGAGGGCGTGTCGAGGTCCTCTTCGTAGACGCGCGAGACCAGCGCATCGATCAGCACGGAGCGCTCGCTCTCCTCGATGCGGCGCCGAACGTCTGGGACCGCCCGCAGGTTGCGGCGCTGGGCTTCCTGGTACAGCAGCTCGTTCGTCACCCAGCGGTCGATCACCTGGGTGCGGGCCCCGGCGGAGTCACGGCGCGGGGGCATGTCAGCCAGGGCTTCGGACAGCTCTTGCTGGGTCAGGTACGCATCCCCGACGCGCGCTACGTAATCTTCCGGCGGGGTCTGGTTGCCGCAGGCGGAGACGACCATGAGGCACAGCAACAGCCCGCCCCACAGCGTCCCGGGCAATCGGCGGACCGGTGCAGCCATAGACCAGCGTCGATGGGTGATGAGAGAGAAGGCCGGGCGTTATTCAGATTGCGGAGAGGCCATGTCCGGGTCGGGCATGCCGGCCTTCATCGTGTCGGGCGGGGTGCCCTGGAAGGCGCGGTCCAGCCGCGATGGGAAGGTGCGGGCGCCATAGCGCTCGCGCAGATCGGCCACGAGCTGATCTTCCAGCACCTCCTGGTAGGCCGTCACGACCTCGGCGCGGGCTTCGTCCAGCGTCTTGGGGCGGGCGGGCACGGTGCCGTCGTTGAACATCACGGCCTGCCCGCCTCGATCGCGGATCGTGTTGGTGTGCTCTCCCGGCTCCAGGCCCACGCCCATGTCGTACGCCGTGTCGGTCCGCTCGCTGATGAGCATGGTGTCCAGCCGCATCGTCGCGGTGGTGTCCTGCTCCAGCTGCGTCGCGAGCTGGTCCAGCGTGAGGGCGCCTGCGTCGATGCGGTCGAGCGTGGCCGTCAGCACGGAGTCGGACGAGCTGAAGAGCCCGATGACGCGCGTCCGCTCGGGGAAGCGGTACTCCTCCCGGTGCTCGTCGAAATACGCCCGAATCCCGGCGGTGTCCTGCGAGGCGGCGGTCCAGACCGAGTCCTCCATCAGCTGAAACAGCATGAGGCCGTCGCGAAATTCACGCATGATGCGGCGGAACTCGGAATCGCGCTCCTCCAGGGCGGCCGCCTCGTAGTCGAGCGCAATCGACTCCATGAATTGATCGGCGAGCGCATAGATTTGCGCCTCCCGCTCCTGCTTCTTCGGCATCTGGGAGGACGTCGCATGCTCCTGCCAGTCGGCCACCGAGTACGTCGAGTCGCCCAGTGTGGCGAAGGTCGCGTCGGCGAGGGTGTCGGCATAGTGCTGGCCGGTCAGGTGGACGATCACCGAGTCGGCGGCGACGCCGTCGAAGAGTGTGGTCACGAGCGCAGTGTCGAGCGCGGCGCCGTGTGCGGCCAAAATGTCGCGGCGCAGCTCGGTCTCCGCCGCCTGCGTGCGGGGGAGGCGGGAGACGGTCTGCTTGAGGTCCTCGTATTCTTCCTCCAGCGTGCCCCGCTCCTTCCGGTCCAGCAACTTGATGAGGTGATAGCCGAACCGGGTCTCGACCGGTCCCGTCACCGCGCCGACGCTGTCGATGGCGAAGGCCGCTTCGCGGAAGCTGCCGGGCAGGTTGTAGTTGTCGAAGCTCTGCCATCCGAGGTCGCCGCCCCGCAGGCCGCTCCGCTTGTCGGCGGAGTAGCTCTTGGCGAGGTCGGCAAAGGCTTCACCCTGGTCCAGCCGCTCCTGTATCCGCTCGACGAGGGCCAGGGCCTCGGCCGTATCAGGCGCCAGTTCGCTGCCCGGCGAGATCATGATGTGCGCGATGCGAATGTCGCGGCGGGCGGGCTTGCGGTCGTGCACCTTCACCAGATGATAGCCGAAGCGCGTGCGGACGATATCCGAAATTTCACCGACGGGCGTCGCGTACGCAGCATCTTCGAACGGCGCCACCATGCGGCCCGCAGTGACGAAGCCGAGGCGTCCGCGGTAGCCGGCATGGTCATACTGGCCGTCGCGCTCGCGGGCGGAGGGATCCTGCGAGTACTGGTAGGCCAGCTCCCCGAAGTCGGCCCCGTTCGCCAGGGAGTCGCGCAAGGCCTGAATGCGCGTATAGGCAGCCATCGTATCCTCTGGCGACGCGTTGCGCCCCGCGCGGATCAGGATGTGGCTCACATCCACCATCTCGCCTTTTCGCTCATACAGCTCCTTGACGATCGGGTTGATGACCTCCTTGTCCATCAGGTACGGCTTGGCGAACGAAGCGCGGTAGTTCCGGATTTCCGTCTGCACCGACGAATCCGTGGCGTATCCGGCGGCCTCAGCGGCCTTCACCTTAAGGCGGAAGTCCACGAAGCGCTCCAGGAAATCTACGTACGCCCCGAGGGAGTCGTCCTGCGCTTCATCCCATCCGCCGACGGAGTTGGCGTACTCCCGCTCGAAGTCATTCAGCGTGAAGGCTTCCCCGTCGAAAATCGCGACGACGTTCGAGTCCGACGCGAGCGACGACGTCGCCGTAGTGCTCGTCGAGGCACACCCGGCGCTCAGGATGAGGGCGAGCAGCCCGACGGCAGCCAGGAGACAATGATGGGGTCGGAGGGGCATTGTTACCATGGGATGATTCAACGGTACCGGTGGGAGTGGTGCACAACTGTGGCGCAGCGGCGGGGAGCCGCCCCGCGAAAAGCCGGGCTTCTTCACGCCTCGGGGGGGAGGCTGTTCCGTGCTTTTGGAATTCTTCGTGCAATTGAGCAACTTTGGCGGGTGTCGCGTGTCATGCTCAAAATCACGCCGCCCTTTCTGCGCGACGGCGTGTCGTTCTTGCAGATCCCACCGCTCACCTCCAGCACCATGTTACCTGCTGACGAAAAGGCGCTCATCGAAGCCTTCCAGTCGGGCGATGAGTTCGCCTTCGTGTCGCTCTACAACCGCTACAAGACCCAGGTCTACGGGTTCTGCGTCAAGATGCTGGGCGACAAGACGCTCGCCCAGGACGTGTTGCAGGAGACCTTTCTGCGCGTCTACGAGAACCGTGAGCGTCTTATCAAGACCAGCTCCTTCAAGTCCTGGGTGTTCACCATCGCCCGGAACCAGTGCCTCAATCAGCTGCGGCGGTCGAAGCGGCAGGTCTCGCTCGAAGACGACGTCCACGGCGACCCGGCCCCGCCGGTGCCGCAGGGGCAGGTAGCCCATCTGGAGAAGAGCGAGCAGGTCCAGCTCGTGAACTATTTTCTGGATCAGCTGAAGGATGACTACCGCGAGGTCATTATCCTGCGCGAGTACCAGAACCTGTCCTACGCCGAGATCGCTGCCGTGACGCGCAGCACGCTGAGCGCCGTCAAGTCGCGCCTGTTCAAGGCTCGCCGCAAGCTGGCCTCGTTCATGGAGCCGGTGCTGCAGCAGGAGCAGGAGCGCGTGGCGGCCCAGCGAACGCCCTGAGGGGCCCTGACTCCGACGACCCTGACCATATACAACGATACCATAGATGGCCATGACTGACCCGCAACCGATGGGGGCATCATCGATCTGCACGGCGTCCTGGGAGGCCGCGCTGAACGAGTACGTCGACGGCGAGCTGCCCATGGAGGCGCAACCGCGTCTGTTCGCGCATCTGGCCACCTGCGCCCCGTGTCGCCGCACCCTGGAGGCCGTGCTGGCCTTCCGGCGCATGAGCCGCCAGGAGCCGCTGGCCGTGCCGCCCGCCGCCGACGATGCCGTCTTCCGTCGTCTCGATCAGGTGAAGCAGCGCGCCGAGCGGGTGGACCGAAACGCCCGGCAACGCTCGCTGTGGACGGCGCCCACGCCCCTCTCTCTGGGGGCCGCTGCGATGGTGGCCGTGGTGCTCTTCGTCGTCGGCCTTCTCGTCCCGATGCAGCTGGACGAGGCCGACTCCACCGCGCTCGTGTCGGCGGGCATGGAGCGGGTCGAGTTCGAGCCGGCCCCGGCGGAAGCGGTCTACGTCTTCTATCCGGGCCTGACCGTCGAGGCGACGAAGCTGGATGCTGCGGCGGTGCCGTTCCGGGCACCGTGAGCCCCCGATGCGTACCGGACGGGGTGAGGGCGGCAGAATGTGCGTGGACTTCACGAACGAATGGGGGAGGGCCCGTATTCTAATAGCCTGATCGGTCATCACCCCTGTTCACGCACCCCACTTTTCGGCTATGGCTACGCCCTCTGACGCCTCCGTTCGCGTTCGCTTCGCCCCGAGCCCGACGGGCCTGCTCCACATCGGCGGCCTGCGTACGGCGCTCTACAACTACCTCTTCGCCCGGCAGCACGGCGGCACGTTCATCCTCCGCATCGAAGACACCGACCGGGAGCGCTTCGTCCAGGAGGCCGAGGCCGACATCCTCACGTCGATGCGGTGGGCCGGACTGACGGCGGACGAAGGTCCGGAGGCTGGGGGTGACCATGCGCCGTATTACCAGTCCGAGCGGCAGGCGCTGTATCAGGAGTATGCCGAGCAACTCGTTGAGGCCGGGCACGCCTACTACGCCTTCGACACGCCCGAGGAGCTGGAGGCCATGCGGGAGCGTCTGGAAGACGAGGGCATCGCCGCGCCGACCTACGACGCCTCGACCCGGCAGCGGATGCAAAACGCGCTGACGCTCTCCGAGGAGGAGGTGCAGGCCCGCCTCGACCGGGGCGACCCGTACGTCATCCGCCTCAAGGTGCCGCGCGACGTGACGGTCCGCTTCGAGGACGTGATCCGTGGCAGCGTAGCCATCGAGTCCGACAAGATCGACGATCAGGTCCTGCTCAAGTCGGACGGGATGCCGACCTACCACCTCGCCAACGTGGTGGACGATCACCTGATGGAGGTCACGCACATCATCCGG
>JAAAOL010000056.1 GCA_009908885.1 Bacteroidota bacterium
GGTATACGAGTACCACTACGCCATCGACCTCATCACCGAGCACCACCTGGGGCAGCACGTCACGCGCCTCCGCGACGACGTACACTGCTTCGGGGCGTACGTGCTGGACGAGCAGGCGGACGTCGTCAAGACGATGCTGGCCAAGGTGACGATGCTGGCCACGGGCGGCTCCGGGGCGGTCTACCTGCATACCACGAATCCGCCCATCGCGACGGGCGACGGGGTGGCGATGGCCTACCGGGCCAAGGCGCGGGTGGCTAATATGGAGTTCGTGCAATTCCATCCCACCTCGCTCTATCACCCCGAGGCGGACTCGTTTTTGATTTCAGAAGCCGTACGGGGGGAGGGAGCGCTCCTCTTCAATCAGGCGGGCGAGCGCTTCATGCCCGACTACGACGAGCGGGCCGAACTGGCGCCGCGCGACATCGTGGCCCGGGCCATCGACAACCAGCTGAAGCAGCGCGGCGAAGACTTCGTCCTGCTCGACATCTCCCACGAGCCGTCCGAGCACGTCCGCCAGCACTTCCCGATGATCTACGAGACGTGCCTGGAGTACGGCATCGACATTACTGAGGAACCCATCCCGGTCGTCCCGGCAGCGCATTATCAATGTGGCGGCGTGCAGACGGACCTACAAGGACGGACGACGATCCAGGGGCTGTTCGCCTCCGGCGAGGTGGCCTGCACCGGGCTCCACGGCGCCAATCGGCTGGCGAGTAACTCCTTGCTGGAGGCGCTCGTCTTCAGCGAGCGGGCCGTCGCGCCGTCCCTCGCCTACATGCGGGCCAACCAGTGGAACCATGCCGTGCCCGACTGGGACGCCAGCGGCACCAAGCATCCGGACGAGTGGGTGCTCGTCTCGCACAACCGCGACGAGCTGCGGCGCGTCATGTCGGATTACGTAGGGATCGTGCGCTCCTCGCTGCGGCTGGAACGGGCCTTCCGGCGGACGCACCTGCTCTACGAGGAGACGGAGGACTACTACCGCCGCTCCCGCATCTCCAGCGGCCTCTGCGAACTGCGCAACATGATCGCCGTCGCGTATCTCATTATCCGTAGCGCTCAGATGCGCCGGGAGAGCCGGGGGTTGCACTACATGCTCGACTATCCCGAGCCGCTGGATGCCGAGCAGCGCATGACCCTCGTCTGACACATCCTACCTGGCGCGTCCGTGCCTGTGGATCTTTACCGTTTCTCCGTGTGCAAAAGGGGGCGTTCTGGAACGATTCCGTACCGCGCGGGTGCAACTTGTTCACGCTCGCTGGCGACGGCTGGTTCGAGACGTGTCCTCGGGTGCTGGAACCCGCTGATTCTACCAGCCGTTGTTAGTTGATGCGACTGTATTGTTGCGAGCGCGCCTCCAGTGGGTGTTTCTCGCAACAAACGGAAGGGGGGCGTGATGCCGCCCTTTTTTGTTGTCGAACGGGATTCGTCACGGTTGCGCCCGCCCCCGACAGCGCTCGGGATCGGGCGTATTTTATAAGCACACCATCACATGACGGCCAACACAGACAAGGAAGCGACGACCCTCACCGATCGCGTGCACGCGCTAGTAGATGAGGTGCTCGTCCATACCCCGCACTTCGTCGTCGAACTCGACGTGCGCGGCGCGCGCGGCTCGCAGGTGGTCGAGGTCTTCATCGACAGCGAGGGCCCGCTGGACGTCGACGAAGTCGCCCGCGTGAGTCGCGAGGTCGGCTTCCTGCTGGACACCGAAGACCTGTTTCCCAGCCGCTACCATCTGAAGGTCTCGACGCCGGGCGTGGACCGACCGCTGCGCCTGCCCCGGCAGTATGACAAGAACGTCGGACGCACGCTTCAGGTACACTATGCCAAAGATGCCCACAATAACACCGAAATCACGGGAACGCTGACGGCTACGGACGACGACGGGATCGAGATCACCGTCGACGACGAGACGCAGCGCATTCCCTATAGCGCCATCCACTGGGCCAAGGTGCAACTGCCCTGGTAGTGCCCGCCACGGCGCGTTCACGACATAGATTACGACGCTTATGCAGAGCACGGACCTTGTTTCCTCTTTTGCGGAGATCGCGCGGGAGAAAGATATCGACCGCGACACCCTGCAACTCATCGTCGAGGATGTCATTCGGGCGATGGTGCGGAAGCGGTATGGCGCGGATGATGCGTTCGAAATCATCCTGAACCCGGACCACGGCGACGTCCAGGTCATCCACATCCGCGAGGTCGTCGAAGACTACGATATGGAGGACCCGGTCTCGCAGATCGAGCTTCGGGATGCCGTCGAGATCGACGAGGACTTCGAAATCGGAGACGAAGTGGCCAACACGGTGGACATCACCGAGTTCGGTCGCCGCGCGGTGATGACGGCCCGGCAGACCTTCCGCCAGAAAATTCGGGACATCGAGAAGGAGAATATCTACTATGAGTACTCCGAGCTGATCGGCGAGATCGTGGTCGGCGAGGTCTACCAGACGCGCCGCCGCGAGGTGCTGGTCATCCACAACAAGGTGGAGCTGGTCCTGCCGCGCGGCGAGCAGATCCCGCGTGACCGCTACCGCAAGGGCGACATGCTGCGGGCCATCGTCAAGGACGTCAAGCGCGACGCCGGGAGCCGCCCGCAGGTCATCATCAGCCGCTCCGAGCCCATCTTCATGGCGCGCCTCTTCGAACTGGAGGTGCCGGAGATCGAAGAGGGCGTGGTCGAGATCAAAAAGATCGTCCGCGAGCCGGGCGACCGCGCCAAGGTGGCCGTCGTCAGTCACGACGAGCGGATCGATCCAGTCGGCGCCTGTGTGGGGCTCAAGGGCAATCGCATCCACGCCATCGTCCGCGAGCTGAGCAACGAAAACATCGACGTGATGCTCTGGTCGGACGACGACCACCAGCTTATCAAGCGGGCGCTGTCTCCGGCCAATCCGATTTCCGTATCCATCAACGAAGAACTGGAGCCGCCTCGGGCCAAGGTGATCGTCAAGGCCGACGAGGTGAGCCAGGCCATCGGGCGCGGCGGTATCAACATCCGGCTGGCCTCGCGCATGGCCGGGTACGAGATCGACGTCTACCGCGAAATCCCGGCAGACGAGGAAGACATCGAAATCGTCGAGTTCGGCGACGAGTTCTCCGAGGAGACCATTCAGCGGCTCCGCGACATCGGCTGCGACACGGCCAAGGCCGTCCTCGAACTGTCGGTGGACGAGCTGGTCCGCCGCTCAGGCCTCGACCGGGACGTCGCAAAGAAGCTCATCCACGCCATCAAGGTGGAGTTCGACCAGGAGGAGGCGCGCGAGGAGGAAGAGGAGGCGCCGGACGAACCGGACGTCATCCTCACCACGCTGCCCGAGGAGGGCACCGGCGCCTCCGTTCTCACCGGCGCGGCCTTCCCGCAGCTGGACGACGAGGCCGAGGCCGACCCTGCCGACGAGGCCGACGTGGCTGCGGTATCGGAGACGAACGGCGCCGAGGACGACGCGTCCGAGCCCGCCATCGCCACCGAGCCGTCCGACGAAGACGCTCTGGCGGATACCGAAGAGACTGACGCCACCGAAGCTGACGAGCCCACGACCGACGAAGACGAAGACCCCGTGCCGGAGCAAGCCGCGGCTTCGGCAGCCGTAGAATCTCTAGACGCCGCCCCCTCCGATTCGGAGTCCGCGGAGGAGGAGAAGACGGCCTAGCTACTCACTTTTGACCTCGGCAGCAGCTAGGACGTAGCATCCGTTACAACGCATACGCGCACATGGCGACGACGAAGAAAAAGTTCAAGAAAGTCCGACTCTTCAAGGTTCTTCGTGAACTCAACGTCACGGAGGAGACGATCCGCGAATACCTGGACGAACACGGGTACGCGGAGGCCCTTGTTGGGAAAGGACTCAATGCCTCGATCAAAGACGAGGAGGCCTACATGGCCTTGCTCGACGCGTTCGCGGAGGACAAGGAAGCCGCCTCCCGCGTCAAAGAGCTGCGTGCGGCCCGCCGTGCGGAGGCCGAGGCGGAGAAGGCAGATACTGAGGCCCCGGACGAAGCCGAGGAGCCGGTTGCAGCGGAGGCGGAGGAGGCCGTGGCGGAAGACGCTGCGGCTGACGAAGATGAGGCCGAGGATGCTGAGGCGGTCGTAGCCGAGGCGGAAGAGGTCATTGCCGAAGCGGAGGAGGTTCCCGATGAAGAGCAGGAGCCGGTTGTAGCGGAGGCGGAGGAGGCCGTGGCGGAAGACGCTGTGGCTGACGAAGCCGATGCCGAGGATGCTGAGGCGGTCGTTGCCGAGGCGGAGGAGGCTGTCAGTGAGGCCCCGGACGAAGCCGAGGAGCCGGTTGCAGCGGAGGCGGAGGAGGCCGTGGCGGAAGACGCTGTGGCTGACGATGAGGCCGAGGCGGTCGTTGCCGAGGCGGAGGAGGCAGATACTGAGGCCCCGGACGAAGCCGAGGAGCCGGTTGCAGCGGAGGCGGAGGAGGCTGTTGCTGAAGAGGCAGTAGCCGAAGACGACGAGGACGCGGAAGCACCGGTCATCGAGGCCGACGCGCTCGACGAGGAAGCCCTCAAGGCCATCGCCGGCGTACAGGACGACGCTGAGGCGGTCGACCTCGATGATGACGAGGACGACCTGGACGCCGAAGATGAAAGCGTCCTGACCGCGGACCGCTACAAGCTCCGCGGCACCCGTGTGCTGGGCAAGCTGGACCTGTCCCAGCTCAAGGACGACAAGCCGAAGCGCAAGCGGAAGCGGAAGCGCAAGTCCACGCCAGCCTCCAGCGATAAGTCGAGCAAGAGCAAGAAGGAGCGGTCCTCCAAGAAGAGTAGCAAGCGCCGCCGCAAGGGAGGACGTCCCGAAGTGGACGAGGAGGACGTCGAGCAGACGCTGCAAGAGACGCTCCGCGAGCTGGAACAGGGCGCGCAGCGCGTCCGTCAGCGCCGTCGCCGCCGTCGCCGCGCACGGCATGCCGAGGAGCGCGAACGGGAACGCCAGGAGCAGGAAGAGCAAGACGAGACGCTCCGGGTCACCGAGTTCGCCTCGACCGGCGAACTCGCTAATCTCATGGGCGTCGGCGTCAACGAAGTCATCAGCACGCTCTTCGACGCGGGCATGATGGTGTCCATCAACCAGCGCCTCGATGCCGACACCATCCAGTTCGTCGCCGACGAATTCGACATGGACGTCGAGTTCATCACCGAGTTCGGGGTGGACGACATCGACATCGAAGAAGACGAGCCGGAGGATCTGATCCCCCGTGCGCCGGTCGTGACCGTCATGGGTCACGTCGATCACGGCAAGACGTCGCTGCTCGACTACATCCGCCGCGAAAACGTCGTGGCGGGTGAGTCTGGCGGCATCACGCAGCACATCGGCGCCTACCAGGTCGAACTGGGCGACAGCCGCAACATCACCTTCCTGGATACGCCGGGCCACGAGGCCTTTACCGCCATGCGTGCGCGCGGCGCCAAGGTGACGGACATCGTGGTGCTCGTCGTCGCAGCCAACGACTCGGTGATGCCACAGACCATCGAGGCGATCAACCACGCCAAGGCCGCAGAAGTCCCGGTCGTGGTGGCGATCAACAAGATGGACCTGCCCGAGGCCAACGCGCAGAAGGTCATGGCCGAGCTGGCCGAGCACAACGTCCTGGTCGAGCAGTACGGCGGCCAGGTGCAGAGCGCGCAGGTGTCCGCCATGACGGGTGAGGGCATCGATGACCTGATGGAGAAGATGGTCCTCGAAGCCGAACTGCTCGAACTCAAGGGCAACCCCGACCGCAACGCCGTGGGCGTCGTCATCGAAAGCCGCCTCGACAAAGGGCGCGGCAACGTGGCGACCGTGCTCATCCAGAACGGGACGCTCAGCGTGGGCGACCCCTTCGTGGCCGGGATCCACAGCGGTCGCGTACGGGCGCTCTTCGACGAACGCGATCAGCGCATCGAGGAAGTCGGGCCGTCGGAGCCCGCGCTCGTGCTGGGTCTCAACGGGCAGCCGGACGTCGGCGATCAGTTCATCGTGCTCGACGACGAGAGCGAAGCGCGTGACATCGCGCAGCGGCGCCAGCAGATCCACCGCGAACAGGAGATGCGCCGTCGCAAGCACGTTCGCCTCGAAGACATCGGGCGGCGCATGGCCCTGGGCGAGTTCAGCGAGCTCAATCTCATCATCAAGGGTGACGTCGGCGGCTCGGTCGAGGCGCTGGCTGATGCCCTCTTGAAGCTCTCCACCGACGAGGTGGCCGTCAACATCGTGCACAGCGGCGTGGGCGCCATCACCGAGAGCGACGTGCTTCTGGCCTCCGCCTCGGATGCTGTCATCATCGGGTTCCAGGTGCGACCCACTACGGGCGCGCGCCACACGGCTCAGCGCGAGGAGATCGACATCCGCACCTACTCCATCATCTACAACGCCATCGAAGAGGTGCGCGACGCGATGGAGGGGCTGCTCTCTCCCGAGGAGTCCGAGAAAATCCTGGGCGACGCCGAGGTGCGCGACATCTTCAAGGTACCGAAGGCGGGCACCATCGCCGGTTGCTACGTGACCGACGGGCGCATCAACCGCAACGATAAGGTGCGCCTCATCCGCGACGGCGTGGTGATCTACGAAGGCACCATCTCCTCGCTCAAGCGCTACAAGGACGACGTGCGCGAGGTCCAGAGCGGCTACGAGTGCGGCCTGGGCATCGAAAACTTCGACGACATCAAGGTAGGCGATCAGATCGAGTCCTACCAGATCGTCGAGCGTAAGCGAAGCCTCGAAGAGGTCGAGTAGCACCGCCTCGCGTCCGAGGCCGATCTGGCGCACCGGACGTCCTCGCCCACGTTCGAACCACGAAGTGACGAGCATATCAGGCATGAGTATTCGCACCGAGCGGGTCGCCAAGCTGGTTCAGCGCGAGATCGCTGACATGCTGAACAAAGACTTCGGGCAGCAGCAACAGCCCCTCATTACCGTGACTGACGCGCGGGTGACGGCGGACCTGTCCATCGCCTACGTCTACGTGAGCGTCTACGGCGACACCAAAGAGCAACGGGAGGCGACCTTCAAGCACCTGGAGGATCAGGTTCCCCAGCTGCGCTCCGAACTGGCTACCCGCATTCGCCACCAGCTGCGCCAGGTACCCGAGCTGAAGCTGTTTCTGGACGAGTCCCAGCAGCGCGTACAGCGGATGGAGAACCTGTTCGACCGCATCCGTGAAGAGCGGAAGCGCCGAGGTGCGGATGAGTCTGGCGAAGAGTTGTCCTGAGCCGTCGTTTCACCACCCTGTCAGCCGCTCCGTGTCGTCCCACGCACCGCTCACTATCGACCCCTACCGTCAGCCGGACCTCCCGGCCTCGTTCGAGGGCGTGGCCCTGCTGATGGACAAGCCGAAGGGCTGGAGTTCGTTCGACGTCATCCGCGCGCTGCGCCGCCTGCTCGACATCAAAAAAATCGGCCATGCGGGCACGCTCGACCCGATGGCGACCGGGCTGCTCATCGTCCTCGTCGGGCGCAGGGCGACCAAGCAGATGCAGCGCTTCATGGATTTGCCCAAGACGTACGAAGGCACGCTGCGTCTGGGCGAGGTCACACCGTCCTATGACGCCGAAACCGAAGTGACCGAGCGCCACCCGTGGGAGGCCATCACGGAGGCCAATCTGGAACAGGTAGCTGAGCCGTTCACGGGCACCATCACGCAGCGCCCGCCGATGTATTCTGCCGTGAAGGTGGAGGGCGAGCGCCTGTACAAGAAAGCCCGGCGCGGTGAAACGGTAGAGCGCCCGCCCCGCGTCGTGACCATCGACCGCCTTTCCTGGACCGGTCGCGACGGGCCGGATGTGTCCTTCCGCGTGGAGTGCTCCAAGGGCACCTACATCCGCAGCCTCGCCCACGACATTGGTCAGGAATTGGGGTGTGGCGCACATCTCGTGGCCTTGCGTCGCACCGCCATCGGGCCGTATCGGGTCGATCGTGCCTGGACGCCCGAGGCGCTGGAAAAAGCGCTCACTGCGAGGGAATAATCATTCAGATTGGAGACGTCAGGATCTCCGAGGTCACGCGCTATGATTCCTCGACAGGATGTCGAGACAAGCTGTGTTGCGTAAAGTGTGAGAGCAGACGCTTCGGCAGAGCGCTTCCGGATCCAAGTCCGGGACAAGCTCTCACGCATCACGCATTACGAAATACGGTCTGAGTTACACGGACATCGCCGAGCGAAAACGGTCTAACACAGGGGCGCATCGAAACACCGGGACACGACGCACGCATGATACGCGAATACGGGCTGGACCAGGTAAGCAAGGACGACCGATCGGTGGTGACCGTGGGCACCTTTGATGGCGTGCACGTCGGGCATCAGGCGATTCTGCGATACCTGCAGCAGCGCGCCGAGACGCAGGCGGGGCAGAGCGTCGTCGTCTCGTTCGATCCGCACCCCCGCGAAGTCGTCCACGGGGAGGCCGTCCCGCTCCTCACGACCATCGAGGAGCGCTCGGACGTGATGGAGCGCCTCGGCATCGACCGGTTCATCGTGATCGCGTTTTCCGAGGCCTTTTCGAAGCTGGACGCCGAGGCCTTCGTCGAGCAGGTGTTGGTCGAGCAGGTAGGGCTCAAAGAAATCGTCATCGGCTATGACCACGGCTTCGGTCGCGGACGGGAGGGCGACAGCGACTTGCTGGAGCGCCTCGGCGCGCGGCTCGGCTTCGCGGTAGACGTGATCCCTCCGCAGGCCGTGGACGAGCACGTCGTCTCGTCGACCGAGATCCGCACCCGGCTGGTGGAAGAAGGCGACGTGACCCTCGCTGCCGAGATGCTGGGGCGGCCCTACCGGCTCACGGGGACGGTCATCGAAGGCGACAAACGAGGACGTGCCATCGGCTTCCCGACGGCCAACCTCGCCGTCTCACATCCACGCAAGGTGGTGCCGCGCCGGGGCGTGTACGCGGTGCGGGCGAGGGGGGCGGACTTGCCCGTGGGACAGGGCGGCATGATGAATATCGGGCAGCGCCCGACGTTCAACAGCAGCGGTCAGCATCAGGAGGTGCATCTCTTCGACTACGAGGGTACCCTGTACGGCGAAGAGCTTCGCATAGAATTCGTCAAGCGCATCCGCGATGAGCGCCAGTTCGACGGGATCGAGGCGCTGAAAGAGCAACTTTCCCGGGACCGCGTGCGTTGCAAAGCCGCCTTGGAAACGCTATCTTCCACGGTTTGAAAACCCGCGCATGGTGTGCGGTCGTGACCGCCTCGTGCTGAGGCGCCTTACGTTCTTCTTTAGCATGGCAATATCTAAAGAGGATCATTTATGATCTCGAAGGAAAAGAAAACCGAATTCATTCAGGAGTTCGGCAAAGACGAAAACGACACCGGCTCGCCGGAAGTCCAGATCGCGATCTTCACGCATCGCATCCAGGAACTGACGGATCACCTGAAGAGCCATCCCAAAGACCACTCGACCAGGCGCGGGCTGCTGAAGCTCGTCGGCAAGCGCCGCCGTCTGCTCAACTACCTCATCGACCGCGACATCGAACGCTACCGAACCATTACGAGCGAACTGGGCATCCGCAAATAGCGGTCGGCCTGTCTGCGGCATCCTCGGCTCCGGGGATGCCGCTTGTTTTGGTACCCCTGATGTTGTCTGCGAAGCGACGCAATCCTACCTACTGTACTGACTGACGATGAACGAAGCGACGTACGAGACCATTGAAATCGAACCGGGCAAGACGATCAGCCTGGAGACCGGCCGCCTGGCCAAGCAGGCCGACGGCGCCGTGGTAGCCCGACTCGGCGAGACGATGGTGCTCTGCACCGCCGTCATCGCGGACGAACCCAAGTCGAATCAGCACTTCTTCCCGCTCACCGTCGATTATCGGGAAAAG
>JAAAOL010000412.1 GCA_009908885.1 Bacteroidota bacterium
CTACTGCCAACTCGACGACTCGGACATCCTCTACACGTTGAAGCGGTGGACGCACAGCCCGGACCCCATCCTGGCCGACCTCGCGGCCCGCTTCATCAACCGCCGCTTCTTCCGGACGACCTTCCTCCCTGAGGAACCCTCCTCCGAGGAAATGGCGGCGTGGAGCGCTCGCATCGCGGACTGGCTGGTGAGCGAGGGCCTGTCGACGCCGGACTGCGCCGAGGCCGATGCCTCGTACTACCTGGCCCTGGATGATTCCCGCCACTCCGCCTACGAGCGCGTCGAAGACTCCATCTGTGTGCTTCGCCGGGATGGGACCGTCCGGGAATTGTCCGAGCTGGCCGACACGAGCTCCATCGCCGCCCTCACCCGCTTCGTGGTCAAACCCTACCTCTGCGCTCCCAAGGAGGTGTCCCTGGCCGTTTCCGCCGTGGACGACTGACGACGAGCGCCGTCCGGGGCCAACAGGTGTCGCCCTATGGTCTCGCCCCGGATTCGCCAGCCTCCCCCCGGTCCGCTCCGAACCGAAAGCCCATCGCGCGGCGGACGTGCCGGCGGGGAATCAGAAAGGTCGAGATCTTGAAGAGGTCGCCGAAGATCTTGTGTTGCTCAGCGGTGCGGCGCAGGTACTCGTGCCCCGACGACCCACCAGTCCCTACCTTAGTCCCGATCATCCGCAGCACCATGAGCGCGTGCCGGTAGCGCCACTTGGTCAGGTTCTCATCCACGTCCATGAGTGCGGCCAGCATGCGGAAGGGCAACTGGAGAATCGGCTCGTCCCGGTAGAGATTGATGAGCAGGGCCGCCTGAAACGCACGGTGGGACAGGCGGAATGTGCCCTCGTCCCGGAGCGCGGCGTAGCGTTCCCGGTCGAAGAGCGCCTCGAACTGCTCCGCCGTCCGATCCACCGATTTCAGTTCCCGCGCCTTCTTCTCAGGCGGCAGCGTCGGATTGTCCTCGACGAAGCGCCGCTCATTGGCCAGCATCGTATCCACCGCCTCCCGGTACGCCGCCCAGAAGTCGAAATCGCCGAATTCCAGAAACGGCGTGCGCTCCAGCCACCGCTCGACGTGGTCGAAGAGCGACGGCCTCGTCTCCGACGCGCGAAGGCGTTCCCGGTCGGCGTCGGTGAAGCGGGCCTTGTAAGGCGTCCCTTCGATGTCGAGCCGACGCGCCGGGTCCATCCCCAGCCGGTTCTCGATCAGGCGGAACTGGACGCTCTGAAAGCCTGACGCGGGCACCAGATAATCGCGGAAATCCAGAAAATCGAGCGGCGTCATGGTCTCCAGCACGTCGATCTGATCCATCAGCACGCGCTGGATCTCCAGGATGCGGTCTAAGTGGCCGACAGCCCGCCCGACGTCCCGTTCCTCCACCGGCTCAGCGCTGAAGTGCCCCAGGACGGCGTCCAGCTCCCACAGGGTTTGCTTGAACCACAGCTCATAGGCCTGGTGGACGATGATGAACAACATCTCATCGTGGGCCGTGGCGCCCTGCCGGGTGCTCTCCAGGTCCTGGCAGTCGAGCAGGCGGTCGAGCTTCAAATAGTCGCCGTAGTACAGCGGCGCGTCGGACATGTTAGGGGCAGGGTCGGTGCAAAGCAGCGAAAGCGGATAATATCGATTCCGACGGGTGAAGTCTAGCCCCTCGATGGCGTCCGTCGTGATGCGTGGTTCGTGGTGCGTGATGTGTGAAGGGCGTTGGTCCGGAGCCTGCAGCAGTGCGCCGACGGGCCAGGGACGCAGACGAGACCACGAAATCACCGCAGGTCCGATTGGAGTCCACAGTGATGCCCTCGTGCGCTCGGCATCGTGGGCGTCCAGCAATCAGGACACTAGCCCGCACGCAATGCAACGGTGAGCGCGCGAGCAGAGCCTGGAGATAGGCACGGGCCGGACAGGCAGGAATTAGCCCACCAGGAGACCGATGAGCAGGAGCGCGAGGACCGCCACGTTGAGCAGGAGCGCGGCGTTACGGCGCGTGCGATAGCGGTTGAGCGGAACGGGATGGGCTTGCGTCCACATGATGGGCGTCGGGTTGTTCACACCGAGACTGGATGACACCGGTAGAACTCTCAAAGGCCGTGCCGATGTGCCTGACGCCTACGTAGATCCCCCCCTCAAGTTACAGACCTCGGGCGGTATGCCAGCTCTGGCGGTCCCAGGCGCTTCAGGAAATGACAACCCGGCAGATCCCCCCGGTCGTCGCCACCGGTGCGTCCAGTGGCAGATGTGATGCCTCGCGGGCCGTCACGAGATATCACGCCCATTCTCCCCATCCAGCACGTAGATGTCGGGCAGGTTGCGCGCCAGCTGTCCGTAGTCGAGAGTCGAGCCCGTACCCGATGACGAATAGATTTGGGATGCGAAACCCGACGTAGTCGAGCTGTACGTCCTCCTCGGTGGCTTCATGCTTGTGGAGCAGCGTGACGGTGTGGATGGACGCCGGATCGTATTCTGCCATCCGGTCCATCAGGTAGCGCATCGAGAGGCCGGTATCGACGATGTCCTCGACGACGATGACGTGCCGTCCTTCCAGATTGGCATCGATCCACTTCAGCTCTTCCACCTGTCCGCTGGACACCTTCTCGGCTCCGTACGAGGACAGCTTGATGAAGTCGATCTCGCACTCGATATCGATGGAGCGCATGAGATCGGAGATGAACATGAACGCCCCGTTGAGCACGCCGATGAGGATGGGTTTTTTTCCGGCGAACTCCGTGCTGATGGTCTGCCCGAGCGTGGCGATGCGCTCGCGAATCGCATCCCGATCCAGGTAGATGCGGAAGCGTTCGCCCCGGCAGGTGACGGTTTCTGGGATCTCGGTGGCGTGCGACATGGCTCGGGATGTCGGTGGGTTCTGCGTGCTACGTGGGCGCGCCAAAGGTACGAGACGACGCGGACGATTGGTAGTATTACCCGGCTTTGGACTCGGAGGCGAACGGTTCGACGGCGAGGCGGGCCACGCGTTCGCTCGCAGGCGTCACCTTAAACCGCTCATCCAGGCGCAGGCCGACGACCCAGACGATGGCGTCGCCGGAGGTGACGACCAGCACGTGCGGGCGCTCGTAAGGGGGAACGCGCGCGTCGGTGAGCAGATCGCTGACCCGCTTGGTGCCAGTCATCCCGAGCGGCTGCACCCGGTCGCCAGGGCGCCAGGGCCGCACGGTGAGCGGCAGGTCCAACGCGCTGGCGTCTACGAAGGCCACCGTATCCCCGCCCGCACGCACGTCCGCAGGAGCCGCGTCCAGCAGATCGAGCGACAGCACGCCCTGTGGCACGTCGACCGACGTGCCTGGATGCAGCTCAGTTGGAGTAGGGTCAGGCGGGGTCGGCGGCGCGGGACGGAAGAACAGGCCCTCGCGCGTCCGCCAGACCGTCCCCGCCCCAAACTCGACGTGCCGTCCGACCTCGGCGGAGACGAGCCCGGCGACCTCCTCGGCCACGGCTGCTGAGCGTGGGGCTGACGGCAGCCACCGCGACAGGGCTTCGAGCACGAGGCGCTGCCGTAGCGTGGGTGGTTGCTGCAGAAGTACGTCTGTCTGCAGCAGCCCCCCTGCCCTTTGCGGTTTCGCCGCGACCTCAAACCGCTCGGCGATGAGCGGACGCACGATCTCGTCCACATACGCCCGCATCAACTCGGCCGTGCGGGCCATGGGTGCGCGGACCGACGTCTGCAGCGCGTCCTCCAGCATAGGCAGGATGCGATGGCGGATGACGTTGCGCTGATAGTCGAGCCCTTCGTTGCTCGCATCCTCCCGCCACGAGAGCTCAGCATCGGCGGCGTACGCGGCGATATCCTCGCGCCAGACGCCGAGCAGCGGGCGCACCACGGTGATCGTGGGATCGGCCTGCATCGCCCGCTGCGGCGCCATCCCGGCCAGGCCTTCCGGGCCGGCCCCCCGCGTCAGGTGGAGGAGCATCGTCTCGACCTGGTCGTCCCGGTGGTGCGCGACCGCGACCGTAGGCACCTGCTCTGCCCGCGCCACCTCGGCGAAAAAGGCATAGCGCACCTGGCGGGCAGCGGCCTGTACGGACGTATCCGTGATCGTTAGGCCCTGTGGTTCGACCTGATGGACATGAATCGGCACCCCCAATTCGTCACACCACGCACGCACGAACGCTTCGTCCGCGTCGCTTTCCGCACCCCGCAGCCCGTAATTGACGTGAGCGGCCTGTGCCGCATAGCCCAGCCGGACGAGGATGTGCAACAGCACCGTCGAGTCGAGCCCGCCGCTGACGGCGACGAGCACGGGCTGGCCGTCCGTCAGGAGATGATGGTCGTGGATGTAGGCGCGGACCTGCTCCAGCATCGGATGACGACCGGACGCGACTTCAGCCGCCACGCCCGAAGCGCTTGTCGAGTTCGTCCATGGAGAGCTTGATGAGCGTCGGGCGTCCGTGCGGCGAGGCGTACGGCATCTCGCACAGAAAAAGCTGATCGATCAGCGTGCGCATCTCTTTGGTCGACAGCTTCCGGCCCGGCGGGATGGCGCTGCGGTGGGCGATGCTCCGCGCCCCAGGTTTTCCCGTCCTTTCAGCTGGAAATCGCTGCGGTACGTCTTGAACTGCCCCAGAATGTCGTCCAGCACGGTCTGCTCATCGCCCGGGCGGATGTCCGCCGGTACGCCGCGCACCACCACCGAGTGCCCGCTGAAGAAATCGATGTCGAAGCCCAGCGACTTCAGGTCGGGCAGCAATTCCTTCAGCAGCTCATGATCGGCGGGAGCGACGTCGAACGTGTGCGGGAAGAGCAGCTGCTGCGACATGCCGAAGCCGCTCTTCATGCTGTCGAGCGCTTTCTCGTACAGGATGCGCTCGTGCGCGGCGTGCTGATCCACCATCATCAGGCCCGAGTGGATCTGGGTCAAAATGTAGCGGTCATGCAGCTGCCAGAGCAGCGCCTCGGGCTGTTCCGATTCCTCATCGACGGTCTCGTCCATGGCCGTCGAGGCCAGCGTGCGGGGCACCTCCGGCGGCTCCTGGTCCGCGTTTTCCGGATCGCTGTCGTAGAGCTGCCGAGAGAGCGTGCCCAGCGATTGTGTTGCGGGGGGGTGCCTGAACGCGACGGAGGACCGGCAGGGCGAGCCCGTCCACGCGCCTCTCGATCTCCGGCCTCCCCGTACCGCCTCGGCGTAAACGAGCGGGGCGACAGGTCAGCGGTGCGCCCGCGGGCGGGGGTCGTCACGGTGATCTCACCGCCGGAGGAGGACTCGTCGAACTGCGGCGTCAGGTCGTGGCTCCCCAGCGCCTTCCGGACGACGGCCTTGACGAAGCCGTACACCCCTCGCTCGTCGTCGAATTTGATCTCGGCCTTCGTCGGATGGACGTTGACGTCGATATGACTCGGGTCGACGCGGAGGAACAGCGCATAGAACGGATAGGCCCCGTCGGGCAGCAGATCCTCATACGCTCCAAAGACGGCGTGCCCCAGGTAGCGGCTCTTGACGTAGCGGTCGTTGACGAACAGGAACTGCTCGCCCCGGCTGCGGCGGTGAAACTCCGGCTCGCTCACGAACCCCTCGACGGACAGGTAGCTGGTCGTCTCCTCGACGGGCACGAGGTGCTTCGCGTGGTCCGCGCCGAAGATGGCCTTGATCCGCTGGCGCAGCGCGGCGAACGGGTCGTCGTCGGCACTGGCGGCGAGGCGGAAGACCTCGTTGTCGTCGTGCACCAGGCGGAAGGCGACGTCCGGGTGCGCCAGGGCGAGAAACTGGAACGTCTCGACGAGGTGCTTGAACTCGGTCGCGGGCGTCTTCAGAAAGTTGCGGCGGGCCGGGACGTTGTAGAACAGGTTCTGCACGGCGACCGACGTGCCGTCCGGCGTGGCGCAGGGCTCCGCCGCCACCTCGGTCCCGCCCTCGATCCGAATGCGAAACCCGGCATCGTCCTGCACGCGCTTCGTCTTCAGCTCGACCTGCGCGACGGCGGCGATCGAGGCCAGTGCTTCACCGCGAAAGCCGAGCGTCCGAATCCGGTCCAGGTCCTCGATCGAACGGATCTTGCTGGTGGCGTGGCGTTTGAAGCAGGCCTGCGCGTCGGCGGGACTCATGCCGCACCCGTTGTCCACCACCTGAATCAGCGTGCTGCCCGCGTCCTTCAGCACCACCGTCACGTCGTCCGCTCCGGCATCCAGCGCATTCTCGATGAGCTCCTTGGCCGCAGAGGCCGGGCGTTGCACCACTTCCCCGGCCGCAATCTTGTTGGCCAGGGTCTCGTCCATAATGTGGATCAGGCGATCCGAGTCAGCCGAAGCGTCGCTCACGCAGGACGGAAGAAGTTGAGGTGGGAATAAACAGGCGAAGAGGGTCGGTAGCGCGGTGGGGCGCTATCCGAGCAGGTTGTAGATGTAGAGCGCGAAGAGCAGCAACCCGCCGAAGTACAGCAGATTGGTGAACTTGTTACGGCGCTTGCTGCGCGACTTGCGCTTGACCCGCATGCGACGCCGCAACTTGTCGTCTTTCTTTGGATCGTAGTAGCGCGGCTCGTAGGTGAAGTTGCGTGGCTTACGCGGCTTGCGGACGAAGATACCCATAGTACCGTTTCGCTTGGCGTTGTCCGTGGAGCAGAGAACGTGTTGCGGAATGCGTAGAGCGTAGAGGAATGACCTGGACGCTACTTCGGGCCAGGGTGCGTGCGACGTCAGCACGCAATGCGATCGTGCTGAGCACGCGTCTTGGCCATCCTGGTTTTTTCGGAGAAGTCGGGCGTGCCTCAACCCAGGTCTGCCACGTAGCGAAGGTAGATGACATAGGCGGGAGCGGCCAGGATCATCGCATCGAAGCGGTCCAGCACGCCGCCATGCCCGGGCAGGAGCCGTCCCGAATCCTTGACGCCCACCGCGCGCTTCATGCGGCTCTCGGCGAGATCCCCGAACTGGCTGAAGACGCCGCAGATGCCCGCCAGGGCCAGCATGTCAATCCAGGACAGGGGGGCCAGGACGGTCAGTTTCAGTCCCACCGCCACGAGGACGGCGCCCAGCGCCCCGCCGACGGCGCCCTCCCAGGTCTTGTTGGGCGAGATGGTCGGCGCCAGCTTATGGCGTCCGAGATGTTTTCCCACGAAGTACGCCAGAATGTCCGTCGCCCAGATGAGGAGGAAGAGCGCGACCAGCAGCCAGAAGGCGAGCCGGGCGTCGCCGTCAGGGACGAGCCCCACGCGCAGGTCCAGCAGCGTGCCGAGCATGGCCGCCGGATACAGCAAGCCCATCAGCGTCGCAGCCAGGGCGTGCAGCGGGCGCTCGACGGCGGACAGGGCGCTCCAGGCGACGAGGCCGACGACGCCCACCGTGCCCCAGGCCAGGGCCGACGGGACGAGCGGGCGCAGCAGGAAGACCCCGGCGAGGACCAGCCCGGCGACCGTCCAGGGGCGCTCCCCGGCAGCCTCGAACAACGAGTACGTCTCGTACTGACACGCCAGCGCCAGCACCAGCACCACGATAGCCCAGTACCATCCCCCCAGGAACGCCGCCCCGACGAGCAGAGGCGCGCCCACGATCGCGGTCAGGATGCGCTGGGTCAGGTTCGAGCAGGCCACGGCCAGAGGCGTGCGTCAGTGGATGTAGCGAAGAGGGGTAAAGCGGTCAGTCCGACTCCTCAGTCTCCTCGTCGTCGCCGTCGTCCATCGTGAAGCGAATTTCTTCCAGGCCACTGTCCAGCATGGCTTCGACGGAGCGGGTGTGCTTGTCCGGCGTCTTGCCCGCGGCGAGGGCGGCCTGTTCTAATTCTTCGTCCGTAAACGGCTCGCTTTGCAGCAGCGCGATGGCGTCTTCGGCCCGATCCGGGGGCACGAGCACATTCACTTCCGCGAGATCCCCCACGTTCAGATTGAAGGCATGATCCCGCTGCGTGAGTACGACGGCGGGGATGTCCGCATCGTCCAGGCGGTCGCGCACGAGGTCGGCCTCGTAGTCGGTCCCGGTCTTCAGGACGACGATCCAGTCTTCGTAACTTCGGCTACTCATATCAGAGAGGGTCGTGGTTAGGAGTTCATGGAAGCGATCGGCGCGTCGGGCGCCGTGTGGCCGAGCAGGACTCGCGCGCGTCGATCCAGCAGGTAGAGCGTCCCCCCGGCCAGCAACGCGCCACCGAGCACGAGGTACCAGGGCACCGAGAGTTGCTCGATGGCCTGGAGGTCCATGCCGTCCTGCGCCTCGGCCCAGAGCCCGAGGGCCACGGCGAAGGCGTTGTTGGCGAAGTGGACGACGATGGGCACCCAGAGGCTCCCCGTCCGCCAGGCCAAATACGCCAGATAGAGCCCGAGGGCGATGAGCGGCAGGGCCTGCGTCAGCCGCAGATGGTACAGGCCGAAGACCAGCCCGGAAAGCACGATCCCTCCTGCCGCGCCGAGGCCGCGCTCGGCCTGCCGCTGCACGTAGCCTCGGAAGAGCAGTTCTTCGCACAGGGCCGGCGTGACGGCGAGCGTCAGCAGACTAAAGACCAGCCCGAGGTCACCCCGCAGGACGCGCTCGACGAGATCCATCTGCTGCTGGTCGAACTCCCGGATCGCTTCGGGGAGCGGCAGCCACTCGTTGACCGTACCGAGCCACTGCACGACGGGCATGAGGACCACGAGTCCGATGAGGGCGAGCAGCAGCAGCCGACCGTCGGGCGCACGGAGGCGCAGAAACGCCTGAGGCCGCGCGCTGTGCAGCCGGGCGAGGAGGAACGCCGGGACGGCCAGCGCGAGCAATTGCCCCGCCGTGTTCGCCCCGATGATGGTGTGGGCCTGCTCGGCCATCAGGGCGGGCATGTCGCCGACGACGTTCGTAATCTGAACGCCCTGGACAATGAGCAAGAGCACCAGGACGAGCGGCGTGATGACCACCTGAAACAGGACGAGGGCAAGCACCAGCGCCAAAATCGCCATCAGCAGCGGTGGAAACTGCTGACGCTCCAGCGCTCCAGGAGGCCCGCCAGCGGAATCGGCGGGCGTCCATCCCAGGGATCGCGCAGCCCGGGCACGCGCCCGGCCTCTGCTACGTCCTGAACCTCGGGAGCGCCGGAGGCAACGCCCGGTGACGACGCACGTTCTCCCATGTGAACTACATTCGGCGGTTGGCGGAGTGGGGTGAGCGAGATGTACGCGGGGACCCGGAGCCGGTTCGGCCCCGGTGCGGCGGCTCAGAGTCTGTATTGATTTTGAATCAGATGGCGAGAGCGAGCAACGATGTGGCGAAAGTCGGACCTCGATCGCGGTTCGTAGTGGTGCTACGGACCAAGATCGGGGGCGATTTGCAGCCCATCGGGGCCGCTCGGAGCCCTGAGGCACGAATCAAAACAGACTCTCAGAGCCGATCCCCGTTGAGCAGCTTGCGGAGCTGATTGAACACCGTCCGGAGCCGCGTGTAGACGCGCCGATGATTGTCGTACTTCATGATGCGCGCGATCTGCGGGGCCGTCATGCCGTGTTCGAAGCGAAGCTGGACGAGCAGCTGATCGCTCGACGCGAGTTGCTCCAGCGCCTGGTGGAGGCGGCCCAGCAGCTCTTTCCGCTGCTCTTCCTCCTCGAAGCCATCTACGTTGGTGACTGCCGTCGGCTGGTACCCGGTCTCCTCGCGCAGCGCCTCCAGCGAGAACGACGGCTTGTTGGCGTGGAGGGCTGCCAGGAGAAACCACCGGCGGCCCGTCGTCAGCAAATCGTCGATGCGCCCGATGGCCCGCACCACGTCGAGCCGCGTGCAGGGGATGTCGTGCTGCGTGGCGATCAGTTCGGTGATCTCCTCGTGGGTGCGCTGCTCCTGATAGTAGTAGGCAAACACCAGCCGCTCCCGCTCATCCAGCTGG
>JAAAOL010000130.1 GCA_009908885.1 Bacteroidota bacterium
TCGCCCGATAGGCTGCGATGGCCTGGTCCTGCAGGTCGGGCAGCTCGTCCTTGTGCGTCTGGATGAAGCGGCCTTTGTCGCGCAGCCAGACGAACTTGTCCACTTCGGCCCCCAGTTCTTCCAGGCGCGGCACGGCGGTGTCGAAGATGACGAGCGCCGAGTCCAGCCAGGCCCGGCTGTCTTCCGGCGATTCAGCCCGCTCCGCCATAGCTTCGTAAATTTCCACGGCGCGCTCGAAGTTAGTGTCCTTGTTGCGCGGGTAGGCCGGCGCCTTGTCGAGAATCCAACGCAGGTCGGAGAGGGCGTCTGTGTAGTTCTCGTTCTTGTAGTTCTCGTAGTACAGGCTGTAGTGGATGGCCTTGTCTTGGTCACTGATCTCCTCGTCGCTCGTCTGTGCGGCGGCGGGCTGTGCGCGGACCAGGCCCGTGACGAGCAGGCCCAAGAGGACCATGCAGATGGAAGATTTCCAGTAACTTATCCCGTGATGGTGCATCGGTTTGGGTGGGTTCATCTGATAAGACCGGGGCCGCGAAAGCAGTTAGACACGTGCCCGTTAGCGGAGTTTCCGTTTGCGGAACCAGCGTTCGCCCATGTTCAGCGTCGCGGAGAACCCGACGAACAGGTCCCGCACGAAGTCGTCCTCGGCGGACCCTCTGGTTCCTACTTGGAAGTTAATATCAAGATGTGTGCCAGGAAAGGCCGTCGGCAGGCCCAGCCCGCCGGTGACGGCGATGGTGCGGAGCGAGAGGTCGTCGCTGGGCGCCACGTAGGCCTGGTCGTAGTAGCCCCCGAGGCGGTAGGCGACGCGTTGCAGGTAGGGCGCCAGCTGGTCGTCCCCGGCAGGAACCACCTCCAGGCCGCCCGAGAGGCGCAGGCGGTCGTTCATCTGTGAGGCGCCGTCCGGGTCGAAGCCGGGGAAGCCAAAATCGCTGTCGAACTGGCTCCAGGGCTCGTAGCGGGCGTTGACGGTGGCCGTCCATCGGTTGTCGGTGCGGTACGAGAGGCCGCTGCGCAGGCTCCACGGCAGGTCGATGTCGCCGGACAGGTCGGCTGCCAGCGTGTCGCGGTCCAGGCTCTCGCCGAGGGTGCGGGAGCGGTCGGCGTCCAGTTTCGTGGGCAGTCGGATGCTGAGGCCGACGTTCAGGTCGTCCTGCTCGCGGAAGACGTTGGAAAGGGTGTAGAGCGCCCCGCCCGTGGCCGTCACGCCCCGCGTCTGCGTCGAGGTCGTCAGGTTGGTCTCGGTGAAGGCGCTGCTTTCGAAGATCGTCCGCCGTCCGTCCTCGATGATGCCGAAGATCATGTCCGCGCTGAGGCCCAGGCTGAGCGCGTCCGTGACCCGGTAGCCTGCGCCCGCACTCAGCTCCTGCAGCCCGCCCGCGCCTTCGTAGCTGATGCGGTACGCCGTCGTGTCCTGCTGGAGCGGATCGGTGATGAGTTCGCCCCGCGTCTGCACCTGATAGTTGACGCGCGAGTACGGCGTGAACGAGAATCCGAGCCCGAAGCGGTCCTGCAGAATCGGCAATCCGAACTGGACGGCGCCCAGCGAGCCGGAGTTGATCGTCGAGGAGCTGCCTGCGGCATCCTCGATGGTCAGCCGCTGCATTCGGAATCCGCCGACGGCCCGTACCACGACCTGACGACTCAGCGAGGCGGGGTTGTCGAACGTCGGATAGTTGTACGTCCAGAGCGCCGCTCCGCCGCCGCCCAGGGCCTCACTCTGGGACGACGCGAACGATTCGAGCTGGCCGATCCCGAAGCGGGAATAAATCGACCCCGCATCGCCGGTGGAGTTGCGCTGAGCGGTCGCGTCGCGCGGCCCCAGCGCGAGGAGCGCGAATAAGGCGAGGAGGGTGACGGTACGACGGAGCATGGGAGCGGACGGTACGGCGCGGAAGGTCGTGGGCACGGCAGGAGGGGCTTACTGATCGGCAGGGGAGATGGTCAAGAGGACCTCGGGGGCGAGGTCGTCGGCAGCCTCGGGCGTGTACAGAAGCAGCGGGCTGATCGAGTTGTCCGATGGCGCCACGCGCAGCTCCAGGGCGTCGTAGAGGTCTTCGCCGAAGGTCGTCTGCTGGAACAGCTCGCGGAGCGCGGCGCTGCTGAAGCTCAGCGTACCGTCCTCGTCGATGGCCTCGTCGTCCAGCTCCAGTTCCACCGGTTCTCCGTCGTCCTCGTCCACCAGCACGATCTGGACGCGGTCCAGCGTCGGGCGCACGAAGTGCGGCGGCAGCGTGCCGAGCGTCTCGGAGCGGGTAAAGAAGCGGATGACCGCGCCGTTGAGCGGCGTATCGGCGAAGGACGACAGGTCGAGATCGAACTGGACCGTAGGGCCGACGCCGTCCTGGAGCAGCGTCTGGTCAGGGGGCAAGGCAGGCGAGCCTTCACGGCCCAGCGTGCTGAGCGTCTTGGTGATCTGGTACTCGATGGTGTCGGAGGGCGTCACGACGCGCAGCTCGGAGGCGCTGGCGCTAAACCCGACGACGGCGCCCGGCGTGGTGCTCTGGAGCGCAAAGCCGACGAACGCGTCCTCGAAGTCGTCGCCGGTGAACAGGTCGCCGTTCTCCGCGATCCACGTGTCGGGCAGCGTCAGGGTCACCAGCGAGTCCGTGGGCACGAACGAGGTTTCCGTGAGCGGCGTGGCGGCGGTGGAAAGGGTGGTGTCCGCCGTCAGGCCCTCGTCGTCCCACATGTCCAGCACCTCGGCCAGCGCCAGGGTCAGCGTGGCGGTCGTGTCGCCGTAGACGTAGTCGGGGGCGAGGCGGAGCGAGACTTCCTGGATGGTGGAGTCGCCCGGAGCGCCGAAGGTGCCGCTGAGGTCCAGAAAGCTGGTCGCCGTGATGCGGCCCAGGGCCGGGTCGTCCACGTCGCCGGTGAGGAGGCGGGTGGCGCCGCCCGTCACGTCGTCGTACGGCACGCTGGAGAGTGTGGCGAGGTCGAGGCGTTCGGTGGTCGGGGCGCCCTGCTCACCGACGAGGTCGACGCCGACGGTCGAGGCGTCGTCGCAGGCGGACCACAGCAGCAGTCCGGTGAGCAGCAGTGCCAGGGGGAAGCCCTTCATAGGCATGACATGGAATGGTACAGAAGAAAGGCTGAGCCGTCCGGGGGCGGTCCTCCGGAGCGTCAAGCAAGCAACGCGTGGCCGGACGGGATTCGTATGCGATCCGGCGCGACGGCAGTAAAAACCCCCCTGCGACGACCGTCGCCGGGGGGCGTGGAAACAGGGTATGCGATCTGCGGGCCGGAGGTTTCGACCGCTAGGCCGGGACGCTCGCGGCGGCCTGCTCGTAGACGGCCAGGAGCTGGTCGGCCCGTGCGCTCTCGTCCTCGTCGAACTGCGGGGCATCGTCCACCGGGTCCACCGAGGGCGGGAAGATGACGCCATCGGCATAGGCGCGTCCGAGGTCGGTCAGCGACTGGTCCGCAGCCTCGCCGTTGAGGCTCAGGGTGGCGGCCAGGTCGGTGGAGATCATCGCGTTGGCCGGCACGTCGTCGGGCGTGTAGATGGCCTTCGTCTCCGCGAACAGCTCGCTGTCGGCATATTCGGTGGCGAGGAGGAGCGGGATGAAGCCGCTGATCCACCCGAAGGCGTGCAAGTAGTCCGGGCCCCAGCGCAGCTTGGCCAGCGTCTCCAGCACGGCGCGGCCGAAGAAGAGCGCGCGCTCGGCATTATCCTCGAACACCTCGTCCTTCTTGTTGGCGTGCAGCCCCTTCCGCTTGAAGTAGCGGTCGCTGTCCATGAAATAAACCTGGAGGCGCGTGTCCGGGATCGAGGCGACCTTCACCTTCAGCGTCTCGGTCCCGCCGTCCATCGGCACGTCCGTACCGGAGAGGCGGATCACCTCGTGCAGGCGGTTTTTGCGCTCGCTGATCGTCCCGTAGCGGGGCATCATGAGGCGCGTATCGAAGTCGCCCGCCTCCTGCAAGTGCTCGGGGAGCGTACGGGTCAGGTGGCCGACGTCCGAGACGTGTGCGAACGGCTGCACTTCGCCTGAAGCGAAAAGAATCCTCGTCGGGGTTGCCATACTAGTGGATGTCGTTGGTGGAAAGAAGTAGGACGAATTGCGGCCCGCCGGGCATGCACGCGAACGTGCCGGTCGGTTCGAAAGGGCCGGCGTTGACCAGTGGGGTTGGGGGAGCAGGCCGAAGATGGGGACCTGCAGTGGAGCGGGACGGACCGCTGGGTCCTGTGCTGTTCCGGCGCTCCATGAGTGCAATCAGACCCGGTTGGGCAGGACCGCGCTGGGAGGCTCGGAAGCGTGGTTCGCCATCAGCGCGGCAGGTGCTACTCAGAGATGCGCCGTCAGCACAAGTTCTATCTTCACAATCTACGTCCAACGGTGCGGTGCCCGCAAGCGCCCGGTCGGCACCGCGTGTTCGTTTTTGAAGAATATGGAGCCTGTCGCCACCCCACGCGCTATTCAGGCCCTCTGCTGGAGCCGCCGATGAACCGATGTCCCGACGCAAAGTTACACGAGGCAGAGTAGTGGGAGGTCCCTCGTGCTACCACGCGGCCCCTCCACGTCCATCCCTCGATCTGAACGTTCGCGCCCGCATGGCATTGTCCGCACCCGCTTCTACGGATCCGCCCGAGTCGCCCACGACCTCCGCGTCGCGCACCGTCGGTGTCGCGTTCGGGGGAGGGGGGATGCGCGGATGGGCGCACGTCGGGGTCATCTCGGTGCTGCAAGAACTGGGCATCCAGCCCGACCTGGTGGCGGGCTGCAGCGCGGGCGCCCTCATCGGCGCCTACTACGCCTCGGGCCATTCGGTCGAGACGATGCGGACCTACATGCGCGAGCAGCGCACCACGTCGCTCTTCTCGCTCCGGTTCGACGGCCTGAGCCTGCTCAACACGGACGGATTCCGCGACTACCTGCACAGCCACCTCGGCGACACCCGGTTCGAGGATCTGCCGATCCCGTTCTATGTGGTCTGTACGGACCTGGAGTCGGGAAAAGAGGTGGTCATCAACCGCGGGCCGCTGGTGGATGCGATCCTGGCCTCCAGCGCCATTCCCGGCATCTTTCCACCGGTGGAGATCGACGGCCATTTGCTGGTCGATGGCGGGCTGAGCAATAACGTGCCGGTGAGCGCGCTGGTGAACAGCGGGGCGCGCTATACGGTGGCCGTCCGCCTGCACCAGGACACGAACGGCCTCACGGCGCCGAGCCTGACGCGTGCCCACCCCGACGCCGCCCAGACCGTGCGCGACAACGACAAGCGCATCAGCCTGGCGATGTGGAGCGAGCGGCTGGCCCGCACCCTCCGCCGCGACACCAGCCATCTGCCCAACGGCTTCGAAGTGCTGGGCCGGGCCATGGAGTTGGTCATGAGCAAGCTGGAAGGGTACCGGCTGCAGGTCTACAAGCCCGACGTGCTGATTACGCCGCACGTGGCGCACATCGGCACGCTCAGCTTTTCGGAAGAGAAAGAAGAGATCTTCAGCTGCGGAGCCGCCGCGGCGTGGGAGCAGGAAGCGCTGCTCCGTGAGATCGTGCAGCGCGTCGAGGCCTGACCGGGAACCGGCCGCCGCCGTTGCGTTTCGGGGCCGTCACGCCTACTTTCGTCACCTCGGTGCGGGGCGATGAGCCCCTGGGCGCCTCCGCTCCCGTCGTTCGAACGCATCCTTTATCATGGGACGACATCTGTTCATCGTGGGTCTGCTCAGCCTGGGCCTGACCGCCTGTGACCCCCGGACGGCTCCGTCCGACCCGGGATCCGCCTGGGCGACGGTCGACATCCGGGTGCAGGGCGCGGTCGACACGACGTTCGACGACGGCCTGGCCCACGTCGACCACGCGGCCTCGACGACGGGCGAGAGCGGGCGCCGTGCGACGCTGCTGCTGCGGCCCCGCCGCCATCCCGATCCGGTCGTCGTGCTCAAGGATCTGCCGCTCGACCTCGGCCCGGGGCAATACGCCCTCCGCACGGCCGACTCGACCCGGCGTCCCTCGGCCTATTACGCCTACGTCGACGCCACCCGGGAGGTCGTCTACGGGCAGGACGTCCGCGGCATGCTCGCCATCACCGACACGAGCGGCGGCTGGGACGGGCGGTTCCGCTTCGGCGTGCGCCGGGGGCACCCGGACTCCACGGCCCGCCCCACGCGACCGGACACGGCTGGCACTGTCCCCGAGCTCCACGACATCGTCGTCGAAGGCACGTTCCGGCGCGTACCCAGGCTCCATGCCCCGTCCAGCGCCCGCGCGGGCACTTCGCAGCCACCGAGGGACTGATCCAGGCTCGAACGTCGGTCCGGCCGCCCGCGTCGATCAGCGATTCAGGACCTCGTTCCTATTCCATTCTCGACAGATCGTTCAGCGAGACCCCAGTTGTTCAGCATATGGCCTCCCGCTCGTCCACCAGCAAAGCCTCCGCCCAGAAGAAGGCGCGCAACAAGGGCAAGACGCCCCTGATGCGGCAGTATTACAAGATCAAGGCGCGGCATCCGAACGCCGTCCTGCTCTTCCGGATGGGGGACTTCTACGAGACGTTCGACGAAGATGCCGAGCGCGTCAGCCGCCTGCTGGGCATCACCCTGACGACCCGCAACAACGGGAAGTCCGACGACGTGCCGCTGGCGGGCTTTCCGCACCACGCGCTCGACAGCCACCTGCCCAAGCTGATCCAGGCCGGATTGCGCGTGGCCATCTGCGAGCAGCTCGAAGACGCCAAGTACGCCAAGAAAGTCGTCAAGCGCGACGTGGTGGAGGTCGTCACGCCGGGCGTCTCGTTTCACGATCAGCTCCTCACGCCGAAGCGCGCCAACTACCTCGCCGCCGTCTGCTGGGGCACGGACCGCACGACGAAGGGCCAGGCCGGCATCGCCTTCATCGACGCCTCGACGGGCGAGTTCTCGGTGACGGAGGTGCCGGCGGGGCGCGTCGAGGAACTGATGCAGACGATCGCGCCCGCGGAGCTGCTCGTCGACAAGCAGCAGCGCGACCACGTGCAGGCGCTCGGCTATCAGGAGTATGTGCTGACGCCGCAGGAGGACTGGGTCTTCGGCTACGACTTTGCCTACGAGACGCTGCTGCGCCACTTCGAGACGCATTCGCTCAAAGGGTTCGGGGTGGAGGACTTGCACCTCGGGCTCATCGCGGCGGGGGCGGCGCTCTACTACCTGGGGGAGACGCAGAAGGGCAAGCTGCCCCACATCCGGCGCATCCAGCGGTACCAGAGCGACGCGTTCATGGTGCTGGACCCGCAGACGAAGCGCAACCTCGAACTCGTCGCCTCGATGCAGCACGGCGGGCAGGAAGGCACGCTCGTCCAGATCCTGGATGAGACGCTGACGGCCATGGGCGGGCGGATGCTGCGTAAATGGCTGGTGCGCCCGCTCCGCACGATCAGTACGATCGAGAAGCGGCTGGACGCCGTCGAGGCGCTGCACGCTAGTCCCCGCCTGCGGGACCACCTGCGCGAGGAGCTGGGCGAGGTGGGCGACCTGGAGCGGCTCGCCGCCAAGGTGGCCACGGGCCGGGCCACGCCGCGCGACATGATCCACCTGAAGCTGACGCTCAAGCAAGTCCCCAAGGTCAAGACGCTGCTCAAGGACGACGACTGCGACACGCTGCGCTCGCTGAGTGACAAGCTGACCCTCTGCGCCGACGTCGTCGACCGCATCGAAAAAGCCCTGGTCGACGAGCCCCCTGCCAAGATCACCGAGGGCGGCCTCTTCCGCGACGGCTACAACGACGAACTGGACGAATTGCGCGAGGTGGCGGCCAGCGGCAAGGACTGGGTGGCCAACATGCAGCAGCAGGAGGCCGAGCGGACCGACATCCCGTCACTCAAAGTCGGCTTCAACAAGGTCTTCGGCTACTACATCGAGATCACCAACACGCACAAAGACAAGGTCCCCGAGGACTACATCCGCAAGCAGACGCTCGTCAACTCGGAGCGTTATATCACGCCGGAACTGAAGGAGTACGAGGAGAAGATCCTGACGGCGGAGGAGAAGATCGCCAGCCTGGAGCAGCAGCTCTTCGACGAGTTGCGCATGGCGGTGGGCGAGCACGTGACGGACATGCAGCTGAACGCCTCGCTCCTGGCCATGCTGGACTGCTTCGCCAGCCTCGCCTACGTGGCCGAGCGGCACGACTACGTCCGCCCGGAGGTGCACGAGGGCACCGAGCTCGTCATCGAGGACGGGCGGCACCCGGTCGTGGAGCAGACGCTGCCCGCGGGCGAGCCGTTTATCCCCAACTCCGTCCACCTGGACCCGGACGAGGAGCAGATCCTGGTCATCACCGGGCCCAACATGGCGGGCAAGAGCGTGGTGCTGCGGCAGACGGGCCTCACGGTGCTGCTGGCCCAGGTTGGCTCGTTCGTCCCGGCCAAGCAGGCGCGCATCGGGCTGGCGGATCGCATCTTCACCCGCGTCGGCGCGAGCGACAACCTGGCGGCGGGGGAGAGCACGTTCCTGGTCGAAATGAACGAGGCGGCCAACATCCTGAACAACGCCACCCCGCAGTCGCTCATCCTGCTGGACGAGGTGGGGCGCGGCACGTCCACGTTCGACGGCCTCTCCATCGCGTGGTCGCTCATCGAGTACCTGCACGAGACGCCGCGCGTGGCGGCCCGCACGCTCTTCGCCACGCACTACCACGAGCTGAACGACCTCGCCAGCCGCTACCCGCGCGTCCGCAACTACCGCATTCAGGTGCAGGAGCACGAGGGCAAAGTCATCTTCCTGCGCAAGCTGATCCCGGGCGGGGCCGACCACAGCTACGGGATCGAAGTCGCCAAGATGGCCGGGCTGCCCGAGCCGGTGATCCAGCGCGCCCGGTCCATCCTGCGGCAGCTGGAGAGCCAGCACCTCGTCGTCGAGCACGCGGGCGACGGCGAGCCCTCCGGCGGCGACGGCATCGCGGCGAAGTCGGCCCAGGCCGCCGTCTCGCAGCTGGATGACGCCGACTTCCAGATGTCGCTCTTCCAGGGCGGCAAACCTGATCCGGTGGCCGAGGAGCTGAAGGCCGCCCTCGACGGCATCGACCCGAACCGGATGACGCCCATCGAGGCGCTGATGAAGCTGGCTGAACTGAAACAGTTGCTGGAGGACTGAGGCGCTGCCCGTGTCGATGAGCCACCCTGCCACACTTCGACGCCGAAGGGCCGCCGCAGCGCTGCTGTTCATGGCGGCGTGGCTGGCGACGGCAGGCTCGGCCTGGGCGCAGGCGGTACCGGAAGAGGCGCAGGAGCCGTCCGCCTCCAGCGTGGCGCTCGGATTTTCCGTCGGGCCCAACCTGACGACGCTCGACGTGCAACTCGACCTGGACCGCCGCACGGTGGACGACTACACGGTGGTCGTGGGCTACTACTTCACGCTCTACACCGGATTCAAGGTCAGCATCCTCCACGTCCGCACCGGACTCAGCTTCGTCAATGCGGGGGCGCTGTACGACGGGGCGACGTTCTTGGACGAGGACGAGTTCAAGGTGCACTTCCTGACGGTGCCGGTCGACGTGCGGCTAAAGCTGCCGCTCGGCGACGGCGCGACGCCCTACCTGTTCGCGGGGCCGCAATTCCGGTATCAGTTCACGCCCGACGACCTCGACGTGGACGTGCGCGACGACCTCAATCATCTCACCACGACGGGCAGCATCGGCCTCGGCATCCGGCTGACGGTGCCGGGCACGACGTTCACGCTCTCGCCGGAGTTGCGGTATG
>JAAAOL010000486.1 GCA_009908885.1 Bacteroidota bacterium
GGTCACTACGTGCCGCGCATGCCGTCGACCGAGGAAGAAGCCATCGGCCTGCACGACCTGCTCATGCGCCGCGCCCAGCAGCGTATCAGTGAGGCGGACCGGCCGTGGGACATCCGGTGACGAAGGTGGAGCCGGACCTGGACACCGGGCGCCTTGGCGCTGGAGCGGCGATTCTGTGTATATTGATTCTGTGTATATTGAGAGTACCACAGGATAGGCACAGGATCGCCCGGATCAACCCGTCGGGTACGCGGATGCCTCGAGGGCTATCCAGACGACGTCCTGATACGACCTGTTATACAGCTCCCAGCCACACCCGCCCTGATGACAATTCGCCCCTATCTAGACCAAGATGCCGACGACGTTGTTGAGCTCTCCCTGCGAGCGTGGGCGCCCGTCTTCGACTCCATCAAGCAGGTGATGGACCCTGCCGTGTACAAGCTTCTCTACCCCGAAGGTTGGCACAAGAGCCAGAAGGCAGCGGTCGAGACCGTGCTCGCCGAACAACACGTGTGGGTTGCAGAGCGCGATGGCGCCCCCGTCGGTTTCGTGTCGGTTCTGCTCCACCGCGACGACCGCATAGGCGAGATCCACATGATTGCGGTAGATCCAGAGCATCAGCAAAAGGGCCTTGGGAGGGCATTGACAGATCACGCGGTTGAATGGATGCGGGACGTTGGTATGGAGCTTGCGATGGTCGAGACCGGGGGCGACCCCGGCCACGCCGCCGCGCGGCAATTGTACGCAAAGACCGGATTTCAGAAGCTTCCGATTGCCCGGTACTTCAAGAGGCTGTAGGCCATTCGATTCTGCAGCTTCTCATCGCGGGCTTTTGTACCTACTCGCTACATTACACAACACTGCTGCCGACGAAGGGCTGTGGTTAAATTCTGGTGGCAGCACCTCCCCTGCTGATTCCGTACCTTTTCGTCGCCCTTCGCGGCAGAGCTTCCCCGTTCTACCCGACCCGTCCTTGAGCCCCGCAATATCCGCACCGTGACTGTCCAGGTGGTCCTGGTTCTGGTCGTAAGTGCCGTCGGGCCGCTGCTGCAAGAGGCGGCAATTGCGGCCGATCAGTTCGTCGCGGGTGTATCCCGTCAGGTCCAGAAAGCCCTGGTTGACGTAGACCAGCGGATTGTCCTGCTGGGTCGGGTCCGTAATGACGATGCAGCTGTTGGCGGCCTCGATGGCTTCCAGCAGGAGGTGGGCGTCGATCTGGAGGCTGCCGTTCGACGTGCCGGGGTGACCGGTGCGGTCCTGGGAAGACTCGGGATTGGCACCGAGGGTGCTCGGGGTGTCGCTCATGGGCTCGGGGGACAAAACAGCGCTTGGGGGGCAGCGCCGCTGAGGAGGCAGGGGGGCGGCGCATGTGATAGACTACGTTCGCCCCGAGGCGTGGATCCGGCGTTCCCGAAGGACGAGGAAGGCGGTCAGGCGGGCGACTATCGGCGCGGCTTGGTCCGGTTCGTGGGGGTGGCGCGCAGCGGGTCGTCCGGCCAGTAGTGCTTGGGGTAGCGGCCCATGAGGTCTTTCTTCACGTCGAAGTAGGTATGGGCCCAGAAGCTCTCCAGGTCCTGCGTGATCTGAGCGGGGCGGTGGGCCGGGGAGAGCAGGTGGAGTGTCAATGGCACGCGCCCCCCGGCGATGCGCGGCGTGGTGGTGCAGCCGAACATCTCCTGCAGCCGCACGGCGAGGACGGGCGCGTCGGGGTCGCTGTAGTCGAGGCGGATGCGGGAGCCGCTGGGCACCTGATAGTGGGTGGGCGCCCACTCGTCCAGTTGCTGCCGCTGCTCCCAGTCGAGCCGATTCAGCAGGATCTGTTTCAGGTCGAGCCGCTGCAGGTCGTCGGCGCGCTTGCAGCCGTAGAGGTGGGGCAAGAGCCAGTCCTCCAGCGTGGCGAGCAGCGCCTCGTCCGACACGTCGGGCCAGTCGTCGAAATGATGGTGCAGGAAGGCGAGGCGCTGGCGCAGGGCGCGCGTCTTCTTGGTCCACGGCAGCAGGCGCAGACCCTCCGCGCGGAGGCCGTCGAGCAAGGCCTCGGCGATGCGGGTCGGGTCGGGATCGTGCAGCGGACCGTCTTTGAGCACGAGGGCACCCAGCTGCTCCTGCTGGCGGGCCCGCACCATGCGGGCGTCGGCGTCCCAGGCGATGACCTCGACGAGGTCGATGTGGTCGCTGAAGTGGGCGTACAGGTCGTCCCGGGCGACGGGGGCGGCGAGGAAGATGCGGCTCTCGCGGCGCTTTCCGTCCAGGTTGGCGGCGACGAGAAAGTCGGCGTCGGACAGCAGTTGCGGATGGGTGAGGGTGGCCGCCCGCCCGCTGCGCAGCGTGAAGCGGGTGTCGCTGCTCGGGTGGCTCTGGGCGATGCGGTCCGGGTAGGCGAAGGCGAGCAGCAGCCCGGCGGCGTTCAACTCGGGCCGCCGTCGACGGTCTACGTTCAGCTTGCGCGCCCAGTATTTGGCGACGCGCAGCACGCGGTGCACGGCGCCCCGGTCCACGCGCATGCCCTGACGGTAGACGGCGTCGCGGCTCCGGTCGCGGACGGCATGCAGGATTTCGAGGCGCAGGCGCAGGTCGGCATCGGGCGGGCCGCCGACCCCTTTCAGCACGTCGCGTTCGCTGAGGAGGGCGGCGAGGTCGCAGGCCAGCACGCCGTGCCCCAGGTCGAGCGCGCACAGCAGCATGTGGGCGAGGCGCGGATGGAGGCCCAGCGTCGCCATGCGGCGGCCGTGGTCGGTGATGCGTCCGTCCGCGTCCAGCGCGCCGAGGTGGCTCAGGAGGTTGCGGGCCTGGTCGTAGGCGGCCTCGGGGGGCGGGTCGAGCCAGGTGAGCGAGGCCGTATTCTGCACGCCCCAGGCGGCCAGCTCCAGCGCCATCGGGGCGAGGTCGGCCTCCAGGAGTTCGGGCGGGCTGTGGTCGATGAGGCGCTGCTGCGTGGCGCGCGTCCAGAGGCGGTAGCAGGTGCCCGGCCCGAGGCGACCGGCGCGGCCCCGGCGCTGGTCGGCGGAGGCCTGCGAGACGCGGATCGTGGCGAGGCGCGTCATGCCGCTCTGCGGGTCGAAGCGCGGCACCCGCATCCAGCCGCTGTCGACGACGGCCTGCACGCCCTCGATGGTCAGACTCGTCTCGGCGATAGGCGTGGCGAGGACCACCTTGCGGCGGCCTGGCGGGCTCGGCTCGATGGCGCGGTCCTGCTCGGCGAAGGACAGGTTGCCGAAGAGCGGGTGGACGTCCACGGTCTCGGGCAGCGGCGGGTCTTGCAGGCGCTCCTCGGTGCGGCGGATCTCGCCCGCGCCGGGGAGGAAGACGAGCACGTCGCCCTCGGTCTCGGGCAGCGCGCGGCGGATGGCGCCCGCCGTGACGTCCTCCGTGCGCCCGTCCGGGCGGTGCTCCAGGTAGTGCGTCTCGATGGGGTACGTGCGCCCCTCGCTCGTGATGACCGGCGCGTCGTCCAGCAACGCCGCGATGGCCTCCCCGTCCAGCGTGGCGGACATGACCAGGATGCGCAGGTCGTCCCGAAAGACGGCGCGCGCCTCCAGCGTGAGGGCGAGGCCCAGGTCGGCCTGCAAGCTGCGCTCGTGAAACTCGTCGAAGATCACCAGGCCGATGCCGTCCAGCGTCGGGTCGTCCTGCAGGAAGCGCGTCAGCACGCCCTCGGTGACCACCTCGACGCGGGTGTTGCGGCCTACGCGCGTATCCATCCGCATCCGGTAGCCGATGGTCTCGCCCACGTCCTCGCCCAGCAGATGCGCCATGCGGTGGGCGGCGGCGCGGGTCGCCAGGCGGCGCGGCTCCAGCACCACGATCCGTTGCCCTTCCAGCCACGCCTCGTCCAGCAGCGCCAGCGGCACGCGGGTCGTCTTGCCCGCTCCCGGTGGCGCCTGCAGCACGGCACTCGGCGAGGCCCGCAGCGCGGCCTTCACGTCAGGCAGAACAGGTTCGATGGGCAGGTCGGTCATGAACGGCGCAGGCAGCCAGTCAGAAGTAGGGCGTGTTCTTGTAGAACCGGCAGGAGGGAGGGTTTCGGAGGCAGGAGGAACCGGGCCGGTCCCGCGCCGGAAAAGCACCGGGTAGGGTGGCGCGCGCGTCGCGTGTGGGGGAGCCTCGGGGGATAGAACCCGCATGTCCCTGTGGGGGAAGCGGGGGATTCCCTGTCAAGCGTTGTCCGAGAAAGTAGGTAATGACTAGACCGAAGCACGGTGCCTACACGACACGACCTCCTCAGCTATGAAGACCAGCAGTATCATTGGGCTTGCGCTGGCGGGCGCGGCCATGACCACCGGCGGTCTCGTGGGGCGGCGCCTCCTCGTCGACCGGCGGCTGGCGGCCCGCGAGGCCCGGCTCCACCTGCCGCCCCCACGCGCTACCTTCGATATGGCGATGGTGGCGGACCTGCCCGCGCCGGCCCGCCGCTACTTCCGCCATGCCATCGCGCCGGGGACGCCGCTGGCCCGCACCGTCGAGATCGTCCAGCGCGGCTCGATGCTGCCGACGCCGGGCGGGGCGCGCGTCGACCTGGCGGCCCACGAAGTGCTGACGCCGGAGCGCGGCTTCCTCTGGCGGGCGCGCTTGCGGATGGGGCCGATCCCGGTGCGCGTCCTGGATTTCTATCTGGATGACGACGGGGAAGTACGCGTCGAGCTGTTCGGAGCTGTGCCGATGCAGTCCGCGTCCGGACCCGACGTGGCGCGTTCAGCGCGCGGACGCACCCTCGGCGAAGCCCTGTGGGTGCCTTCGGCCTTGCTGCCGCGCCCCGGCGTGACGTGGGACGCCGTCGACGACCATCACGCCCGCGTCACCCTGACGCTCGACGGCGAGGCGATCCCGCTCACGCTGGAGGTCGACGACGACGGGCGCCTGCGCACGTTGACCATGCGGCGCTACGGCAACGTGGGCGTTCCGGACTGGCAGCCCATCCCGTACGGCTTCGCCGTGGAGCGGGAGACGGCGTTCGGCGGATACACCATTCCGTCGCGCATCTGTGGCGGCTGGTGGTTCGGCACCGCACGCTATGATCCCGCCGCGGCCAGCACCTTCGAAGTTCTCGACGCCACCTATTCCTGATTTCGAGTATCATCATCCACAGCCGTGCGGAGGTCCCCACGGTCCGAAATAGTGCCATGAAACGACCCGCTCAAAACTTCCTGGTCGACAGCCTCTCACTCGTCGCCTTCGTGCTGCTGGTGGCGACGGGGGTGATCATGTACTTCGTCCTCCCGCCCGGCAGCCACGGTACCACCTTGTGGGGGCTGGGGCGGCACGACTGGGGCGACGTCCACTTCTGGGTGGCGGTCAGCTTCCTGGGCCTCCTTGCCGTGCACCTGATCCTCCACTGGAAATGGATTGTGCACATGGTGCGGGGCCGTTCGCAGGACGACGCGCGGGCGCGGCAGCGCGTCACGCTCGGCATCGTGGGTGTCGTGGCGCTGCTGATGCTCATCGCCGCGCCGCTGCTCAGCTCCACCGTCGAACGTCCGGGCAGCGCGGACCGGGAAGGACGCGGCTCCGGGCGGGCCGCCGTCGAGCAGCCTGCCACCCTCGACGCGCTGACGCTCGATGAGGTCGCCCTCGTGCTCGGCGTCTCGGCGCATGACCTGACGCACGAGCTGGGGCTTCCCGACCGGGCCGCCGACGAGACGCTGCATCAGCTCGCCGACCAGCACGGCCTGACGCTGGCCGAGATCCGCCGGGCGGCGCGTGTGATGACCACCGTAGATGCTTCCCCCTTGATGAATTGAGGTAATCCCATGAAGCGCACGCTCAGCTTTGCATTCATTCTGGCCCTTCTGCTCCCCCTCGCCGCGATGGCACAACGCGGGACGGGGCGCATGAATATGGATCACCGATACGACCCGGCCGCGGAAGAGACCGTGGAAGGCACCGTCGAAGCGGTGGAACTGATGCCTGCACCCCGCGCCGGGACGGGCGTGCACCTGCAACTCCGCACCGAAGACGGTCTGTTGCCCGTGCACCTCGGGCCATCCTGGTACATCACCAACCAGGACGTACAGATCGACGAAGGCGACGCGATCGAAGTCGTCGGCGCCCGCATCACCGTCGACGGCGCGCCCGCGCTCATCGCAGGCACCATCCGCCGGGGCGACGGCCTGCTGGTCCTGCGCGACGAGGCGGGCTTTCCGGCATGGCGCGGCTGGCGGCAGGGCCAGCGGGGCGGACGCGGTATGGGTCCGGGGCGTGGCCGAGGCGCTGGCCGAGGCATGGGCCCTGGACGGATGCAGGGCATCGAGGCCCGTCGTTATGATCCCTCCACCGTCGAGACGCTGAGCGGCACCGTAGGCGAGGTGCAGCGTCTGCCGATGGGGCGCGCCTACAGCGTGCGCCTCCACCTGGCCGACGACGCGGCTCCGACTGTCATTCTCGGTCCCTCGTGGTACCTCGACAACCAGGACGTCCTCATCCCCGAGGGCGCTGACGTCACCATCACCGGTTCGCGCGTGGATCTTGACGGCGTCCCGTTCCTCATCGCCGCCGAGGTGACCTACGGCGAGCAGGTGCTCACCCTGCGCGACGAGGCTGGATTCCCCGTGTGGAGCGGCTGGCGGCAGCGCTAAACCCAACGATCCAACGCAGACACCGTCATGGACACCACCAACGGACCGAGCCGTCCGCAGCCCCCGCTACCCGTTCCTCGTCTGAACGAGCCCGCCCCGCCCTTCGCAGCGCCGTCCACGCATGGCCCTATCGCTCTGGGCGACTACCTGGGGCGCTACGTCGTCCTCTTCGCGCACCCGGCGGATTTCACGCCCGTCTGCGCCACCGAGTTCGTCGCCCTCGCAGAGCAGTACGACCGGTTCCAGGCGCTCGGCTGCGATCTGCTGGGCCTCTCCGTCGATAGCATCCCGTCGCACCTCGCGTGGGTGCGGGCGATTGCGGAGACATTCGGCATCGAGATCCCATTCCCGATCATCGCAGACCGGTCGATGGAGGTGGCGCACAGATACGGCATGGTCCATCCGGGGGCGAGCGATACGTCCACGGTGCGGGCGGCCTTCGTGATCGACGACAGCAGCGTGCTCCGGGCGATGCTGTACTATCCGATGGACGCCGGGCGGTCCGTCGCCGAACTCCTGCGCCTCGTGCAGGCGCTCCAGACGACCGACGCGCACCGCGTGGCCACGCCGGAAGGCTGGCAGCCGGGCGACAGGGTCATCCTCCCACCGCCCACGACGGCGCAGGCCGCCGACGCGCGACTCAATGAGGCCGGGCCGAATGGCTATGACTGCATCGACTGGTACCTGTGCACGAAGAGGGTGTAGGAGGCCGGGCGAGCACGCCGTCGCTGGCGGCATCTCCATCCTCAGGCGCTTCATGCTCAGCGACACGGACACCGCCAGCCGAAGACTGCATCAGCTCGTGTGCTCCTCGGGCGAGGTCGTCAAGCCGACGGACTCCTTCATGCGCTTGAAGCGGTCGGCTGCCTTCACGGACCAGTGGTCGGGCAGGTAGCGGCGGACCATCAGCACCGAGCAGTAGGACCGGTCGGCCACGATGTCGGGGATCGTGCCGAAGAGGGCCTGGCGGATGGACCACTCGTGCGAGGCGCCGATGATGACGAGGTCGTAGGAGCCCGCGTCCAGGCGCGTGAGGATGCCCTCGGTCACGCGCTCCGCCTTGTCGACGTGGTAGAGGACCGGGTTGTAGTCTTCGACGAGGTAGCTGACGTCTTTGACCAACGTGGGGCGCTCCTGCGTGGTGTCCACGTCCGGGCGTACGATGCGCTGGATGTGTACCGACGCCCCCGTCGCCCGGGCGATGCGGATGGCGATCTCCAGGCCCAGGTGCGCATGCCGCCCGCCGCCCCACGGCACCAGGATCGAGCGCATCTCCGTCAGGCCGCGGTCCTTGAGGATGGCGAGGTCGGCCTCCGTGTCCATGATGACGCGCTTCACCGGGCCCTCCTGGGCGCGCCGGACGGTCGCGCTGCCGCGCCAGCCCATCAGCAGCAGGTCGGCCTCGCGACGCGGCGTCTCGGCCACCAGGCCGCCGAAGGCATCGTGGGCCACGTCGGTCGTCGTCTCGATCGTCGTGTCCTCCAGCGGCAGGTCCGCGGTGCCATCCGTGTGGGGCTCCCGGCGGGCTTCCTGTTCGAGCCGGGCCATCGTGCGCTCGATGGCGGGCCGTTCCTCGGCGAACTGGTCCCGGGCGGTCTGCAGGGGCGTCTGGAGCGGCACCTCGACCAGGTGGAGGCCCTGCACGCTGCCGCCCTCGGTGGCTCCCGTGGCGACGTACCGGCCCAGCCGCAGCAGGTCGGCGCCGTGGCTGGGGTTGGCGAGGGCCACGAGGACGCGGCGCGGGCTCTTCGTCTCGACGACCCGCCGGACCGGGGCGACCGCCTCGGCTTCCGCCGCATACCGGGGCGTGGGCTGGAAGAAGACGCGCCAGCCCGCCGCGGCCCAGTTCGTCTGAAAGTTGGACCAGGCGTGTTCGATCTCGACGCGGTTGCGGCCCCAGACGGCGTACCAGGTGAGGCTGAGGAGGATCAGGGCGACGAGCGCGACCTGGGCGAAGAGGCCCGAGTACAGGATGATGCCCAGGCACGCGGCGGCGGCGAAGATATGGACGAACGGGTACCCCGGCGTCCGGTAGGAGGGACGGTACCACTCCGGGTTCGCCGCGCGCAGAAAGACGCAGCCCACGTTGAGCGCGCCGTAGCTGTAGAGCTGCAGCACACTGGCCGTCTTGGCGAGCGTCTCCAGGCTCTCGATCAGCAGGAAGCTGAGGGCCAGCGCGCCGGTGAGCAGGATGGCCCGGTACGGCGTGAGGCGGTCCGGGTGAATCGCGCTCAGCCAGTTAGGCACCATCCGGTCGCGGGCCATCGCCAGGTTGATGCGCGAGGCCGCCATGATGCTGGCATTGGCCGAGGAGAGGGTCGCCAGCAGCCCGGCGAAGATGATCACGACGCCCCCGACGCCGCCCATCAGCGTCCGCGCCGCCTGCGTGAGCGGGTCGCGCACTTCGCCGATGGTCGACTGCGAGAAGATGCCCGCGATGACCAGCACGATGATCACGTAGAGCAAGGTCGCCAGGACGACCGAGCCGATGAGCGTGCGGGGCAGGTTCTTCGAAGGCTCTTTGATTTCTTCCGCGACCGCCGCAATTTTGACGAAGCCCAGAAAGGAGACGAAGACGAGCGCCGTGGTCGAGGCGATGGTCGACGTGCCGAAGGGGAAGAACGGCGTGAAGTTGTCCGCCTCCATGTTGAGGACGCCCAGCAGGCTGAAGCCGCCGAGGATGACCAGCAGCGTGAGGACGACGGCCACCTGTGCGCGTCCGGACTCCTTCGCCCCGAACACGTTGAGCCCGATCAGCAAGACGCCGCCCAGGAAGGCGCCCCAGAACGCCGTGATCGGGAGAAACTGGGCCAGGTACTCGCCCAGGCCGAACAGGTAGAACGAGATGGCGAAGGTCAGGCTCAGCCAGATGCCGACGCCCGAGATGGCGCCGAGGGCCGGGCCGAGCGCGCGCGAGACGAAATAGTAGTCGCCGCCCGAGGTGGGCATGCCCGTCGCCAGTTCCGCCGCGCTGGCCGCCGTAATCACGCACACGAGTCCCGCGGCGAGGTACGAGAAGATGGCTGCCGGG
>JAAAOL010000041.1 GCA_009908885.1 Bacteroidota bacterium
CAAACAGCGCGTTGAGGGCATAGTAGTCCGGCATTTCTAGCCAGTAGACGCCCCGGATGTACTCGCGCCAGCCCAGGAGTTGCCGGATGAAGCCTTCGACGGCGTTGATCGGGGCGTGTCCCTCGTAATACGCCGTCTCGGCCTTCTCGATGACGTAGCGCGGGTCCAGCAGGTGCAGGTTGAGCGCGGCGGAGAGGCGGGAGTGGTAGAGGAACGGGCGGCCCATCCACATGGCGTCCTGGTACGCGCCGAACGTCGGCAGGCGGTGTTCTACGAAGTCGCGCACCGCGCGCTGCGCCTCTTCGTGCGTGACGGGATAGTTGAAGTCGTCCAGGCGCCCGGGATGATTCGGGTAGCGCGTCTCGACGGTTGCTATGACCTCCTGCGTGAGGGCGTCAGGCCGAAACTGAGTTGGCGCCTTAATCATGCCGGGGCCGTCCCGACTGAAGCGCTCGCGGTTCTCCTTGTCGAAGTTCCAGTCGCCGCCCTCGGGGTCGCCGCTGTCGGTGAGGAGCACGCCGTACTCGCGGCGCATCTCGCGGTAGAAATACTCCATCGTGAGCCGCTTGCGCCCCTCGGCCCATTCGGCGAAGTCGTCCGGCGTCGAGAGAAAGTGGTCGTCCTCGCGGACATCCAGCGGCACACCCACAGCCTCGGCGGCGTCTCGGATCTCGCCGAGCAGCCGGTAGTCGTGCGGGCGCATCGTGACGATCCGCTCGGGCTGATGCCGGTCGATCGTGGCCTGCAGCAGCGCAGAATACGAGGCGGGAGCGCCGCCCTCGTCCACCTGCGTGTAGTCGACGGTCCAGCCCCGATCCCGCAGCTCGTCCCGGAAGTGCCGCATGGCCGACCAGAGGAGCACCAGCCGCTGCTTGTGGAAGGGCAGGCGGCGGGCCTCATCGTCCAGCTCGCCCATCACGAGGACGTCGCGTTCTGGGTCCGCATCTCGCAGCGAGGCCGCCTCGCGCGCGAGTTGGTCTTCCAGGATAAGGACGAGCGATCGGGTGGAGGGCATGATGGCAGCGCCGTCAGAAGCGGTTGTTAGCGGCTACGCACGGTGCCCAGGCCGCCATCGACGCCGATGACCTGGCCGGTGACCCAGTTGCTGCGGTCGCGATCCAGCAGCCAGTCGATTGCGACGGCCACGTCCTCCGGTTCGCCGAGGCGGCCCAGCGGGTGCATCGCTTCGGACTGCTTCCGTCCGGCCTTGCTGCTCGTGATGTGCTCGGACATGGGCGTCTGCACGAGACCGGGGGCCACGGCATTGACGCGGATGCCGCGGTTGGCATAGGTGGCGGCCGCGGCGCGGGCCAGGCCGACGACGCCCGCCTTGGCCGCGGCGATCGCCTCGTGGTTGTTTAGCCCCGTGCGGGCCACGGCGGAGGAGCTGAGGACGATGGAGCCTCCGTTTTTCATCATGGCGCGGGCGGCGGCCTTGACCAGGAAGAACGACGTATCCAGGTTGAGCGCCACCGTCTCGCGGTATTCTTCGATGGACGTCAGGTGGGCGGGCTTCAGCAGGATCGAGCCGACGCAGTTGACTACGCCGTCGAGGCGGTCGTGCGTGTCCGTCGTGTGATCGACGATGGCCTGGACCTGCTCGTAGTCGGTCGCGTCGAGCGGGTGGGCGTCGCCGCCGGTATCACTTGCCAGGGCGTTCAGGTCGTCCTCGGAGCGGGCGCCCAGCACGAGCGCTGCGCCGCGATCGGCGAGGCGGCGGCTGAGGGCCGAGCCGATCCCGCCGGTAGCGCCGAGGATGAGGTATACGGGTGATTCGTTAGTAGCCATGTATCGGATATCGATGCTGTGGTGAGATCAGGCGCGTCGACGGTGAAGGAGGGGCCTGCTTCGCGTCGGGGAAGCGACTGCGTACACCGGAGGGGACGGCGGCAAGATCCTAGGGAGGATCGATGTATATAGATTGTTACGGCGGCGGGAGCCGTCGGTCGTGCAGGTACAATCAAACACAAACGACGAAAGCCGGACGCGCTGGGCGCCCGGCTTCCGGCGTACTCTCGATGGTAGTGTCGTAACGCCGTCAGGCGTCGTAGCGGTGCTCTACATGTCCGACGGAGGCATCAGCACACCGTCGATCACGTGGATCACGCCGTTATCGGCCTGCACGTCAGTGGCAACGACGGTGGCCTCACCGACCATCACGGTGCCGTCTTCCGACACGGTGACCGGCAGCATGCTGCCCTGCATCGTCTCCACAGAATCCATCGCGACCACGTCAGCTGCCATCACGCTCCCACTGGCCACGTGGTAGAGCAGGATGTTGCGGAGCTGGTCCTGACCCTCTGGCTGGATCAGGTCGGCCACGGTGCCTTCCGGCAGCGCGTTGAAGGCCGAGTCCGTCGGGGCGAAGACCGTGAACGGGCCGGGACCGGAGAGCGTCTCCACGAGCCCCGTCGAGTCAACGGCCGTGACGAGCGTCGTGAACCGGCCATCATTGACCGCGACGTCCACGATGGTGTTGTCCATCATCATGGTCGTGTCCGCGGCCGTCGTGTCAGCGTCCGTCTCATCCGTCTGCGGTTGCGGCTCACAGGCCATGACGAAAACGAGCGCGAAGACCATGGCCACGGAGGCCAGGCGCGTCCAGCGACCGCTGGAAATAGGGGTTAAGGTATTCATAAATGTCCTCCTCAAGGTGATTGGTGGGAACTGGTGCGTTTCGTAAAAAGGGCTCTCAGTATCCCGAGAGCCGGGGGTGCGAACGATGGATATCCGGCCGCCATCGCGTCGTAGTCTCCAAAGATCCGGAACGAAGACCCATTAACATACGGACACATCGGCACGAATATCACATGGGATATCATGAGATGCGGCAACGAATGGTTTCAAAGTTGAAGGGTGTACACAACAAATGGAAGGGCATACCCGCAGATACTTGGGGTAATTTACAACAATATAACTGGAAATCTAGTGGGTGATCCGCGTTGTGCCCGACGGTGCGGGGGGGCAGCGGCGCGTCGGCGGCCGGGTGCGCCGAGCGGGATCATGGGTTCTGGGTCGAGCGAAGCGCCTTCTCGTACGCCGCGCGGGTGTCGACGTCACGGAGGACGCCGGGGTCGTCGACGGGCACGCGCTGGACGGCTGACGCGTGCGCCTCCAACACCGACCGGGCGCCGACGTCGCCGTCGAGGGCCATCATCTCGTCCCGATAAGTGATCGAGAACAGCACGGGATGTCCCGGCTGGTCGTGGTACGTCGGGAGAATGATGCTGTCGGGGGGCGTTTCGGCGAAGTGCTGGAGAACGGCGTCGATGGTCGCAGGGCGGACGAACGGCATATCGCCGAGGCAGACGAGAACGCCATCGGGCGTCTCCCCCGCCGCGATCAGGCCCCGGCGCAGCGACGTCGCCATGCCGAAGCGGTGCTCGGGATTGTACGCCACGGTCACCGGGTAGTCCGCCAGCGCGTCACGGATGGGCCGGTCGTCATGCCCAGTGACGACGACGACGTCATCCACCGACGAGTCGAGGACGGCCTGCACGGTGCGTTCCAGCAGGGGGAGGTCGTCGTGCAAGGGAAGCAGCAGCTTGTTCGCGCCTTCCATCCGGGAGGAGTGCCCGGCGGCGAGCACGAGGGCCGTGACGCGTGGGGCAGTCATCGGGACGGCAGGGCCTGTGCGGGCGCCTCGTGCGCGTCCGTCGGGACGGCCTTGTGGATCGGGCCCGATTGCTCACGCAGCATCTGCCCGTCGCGCCCGTGCAGCACCGCCTGCACCTCGGCCAGGATCGACAGGGCGATCTCCTCAGGCGTCTCGGCGCCGAGGTCCAGCCCCACCGGTGCGTACAGTTTCGACAGCGCCTCCGTCGAGAAGGTGGCGCCGTCGTCGCGGAGGGCGTCCAGCATGCGATCCGTGCGGCGGCGGGGGCCGAGGGCGCCGACGTACGGCAGAGCGGTCGTGAGCAACTGGCCGAGCAGCGCCTGGTCCCGCACCAGGTTGTGATTCATCACGATGGCCGCCGTGCGCGCATCGACGACCAGCCCGTCGAGCACGTCGTCGGGGTGCATGAGGAACGTGTGCTCACTCGCCTCGGGAAAGCGCATCGCCAGCTTGCCCGTCGCGGCGTTGCCGATGACCGTGACGTGCCAGCCCAGCAGGCGGGCCTGCCGCACGACGGGTCCGACGTCCGGTCCGCTGCCGAAGACGAGCAGCCGCACCGGCGGGCGTACCCACTCCAGCAGCACCTCGGCGGTCGCCTCGCCCACCGTGTAGGTCACGATGCGCGACCGTCGCGCTTCCATGACGTCGGCTGCGTCGTCCTGGATGAGGGCCTCCAACCCCGCGTGCCCGAGCGCGCCGCGCGTAGACCTCACTGGGCCGACGCGCAGGTGACGTCCCAGCGTGCCGGACAGCGCACCGTCGGCGTCGAACACCGTGGCGACGACGCCCGGCTCCCGCGAGGCGAGGCAGTCCTCGATGAGCAGCAGCGGGTCGGCCGTGTCCGGGCGGGGCAGCCGTTCCAGGTGGACGTACACCGTCCCGCCGCAGCCCGAGCCGAAGCCGAGGAATGGATCGTCCTCGTCGATCTCGAACACCAGCGTCTCGGGCCGACCGTGCTCCAGGGTCTGCTGCGCCTGCTGCGACACTTCGCCCTCCAGGCAGCCGCCGCTGATGGTGCCCAGCGCGGTCCCATCGCCGGTGATGAGCATGCGGGCGCCGGGGCGGCGATAGGCCGAGCCTTCGATCTTCACGATGGTCGCCAGGGCGAAGGGGGTGCCGTCCTCGCGGAGGCGGGCGGCTTGGTCGAGGATCTGAGCGCGCTCGTTCATGGCAGCGGCAGGGTGGATGGAGAGGCAGCCGAAGGGGCGTGCAGCACCGGTGCAGTTGGAAGCCCTTTCAGATTTCTTGTAGCCCGATCGCCGATTTGCGTTCCAGCCGGACGATCCACGCCAGAAGCCCGCTCGAACGCTTGACAATGAGCCCAAGAATTTTTAATCAAGATAGTCCCTCACTTAGTACTTCGTGCCGCCCGTTCCCACATCCCGAGCTTCCGGCGGCGCAACCTTCGTATTCATCGCTCCCGCCGGTTGCCCTTATTATGACGATCTCAGGCGAACGACCTCTGCCCGGCGCTCCCGACGTGCTCTGGGATTTGCTGCATGACCCCGACATTCTGGTGTCTGCGATTCCGGGCTGCAAGAAACTGGAACTCGTCGGCGAGGACACGTATCGCGGCGTCATCGGGGCCAAGGTAGGGCCGGTGCAGAGCCAGTATACGACCACGTTCGAAGTCCAGGACAAGGACCGCCCGAACAGCTACCGCCTCGACATCAAGGGGCAGGGGCCGGGCGGCTTCGTGCAGGGCAACGTGCGGATCGAGCTGGTGCCGAACGGCGACGACACGACGACGATGCGTCACGAAGGACAGGCGCAGGTCGGCGGCAAGATCGCCCGCGTCGGGCAGCGGATGGTGCAGGCCACGGCCAACATGATGGTCGAAAAGAGCATGGACGCGCTCAGCGACCGGGTCGAGCGTGAACTGGCGCCGGCCCCGCCTGAGGCCGAGCGCGCGCCGGAACGTCCGGAGCCCGCGGCAGAGCCGCTGTTCGACCTGACCCGTGTCGTGGGCTATGCGGTGGCGGCCCTCGCCGCCGTCCTGCTGCTCACCTGGCTCCTCCGCCGGGGCGACGACGGATAATCCGCTCCAGCCTGCTGCGATGCTCGGCGCTACACCGACTGGAAGCGCTTTTTGAACACGCCTCCTCACATGTGATCGACCCTTTCACCTAATCAGACCCAGAAGCGATGGCTCATTCCATCCACGTTACCGTCAACGGACAGCCGCGCACCGGCGACGTCGAACCGCGCACCCTGCTGGTCGAGTTTTTGCGCGAAGACCTGGGCCTGACTGGCACCCACGTCGGCTGCGACACGAGCCAGTGCGGCGCGTGCGTCGTCCATCTCAATGGCACCGCCGTCAAGGCCTGTACGCTGTTCGCCGTCCAGGCGGACGGGCAAGAGGTCACCACCATCGAGGGGCTGGCCCAGAATGGGCAGATGCATCCGCTCCAGGAGGGGTTCAAGGAAGAGCACGGCCTCCAGTGCGGCTTCTGCACGCCCGGCATGGTCATGGCCGCCGCCGACCTGCTGGAGAGCAATCCGTCGCCCAGCGAAGACGAGATCCGGCACGCGCTGGAAGGCAACTACTGCCGCTGCACCGGCTACCACAACATCGTCCGCGCCGTCCAGTACGCCGCCGAGAAGATGCAGGAGCGCGAGCCTCAGCCCGCATGAGGCCTCACCCCCTCCATCGATCCCCATTCTACATTATTCCGTGAGGAGGTACTGACGACCCATGGCACAGCAGATCGGACAACCCGTTAAGCGCGTCGAAGACAAGCGGTTTCTCACTGGCAAGGGCAACTACACGGACGACATCGTCCTGCCCGGCCAGACGTACGCCCACTTCGTGCGGAGCGACTACGCCCACGCCCGCATCAACAGCATCGACACCAGCATGGCGGAGGAGGCCCCCGGCGTCATCGCCATCTTCACCGGGCAAGACCTGCTGGATGACGGCATCCAGTCGATCCCGACCGGCTGGGCCATCGGCGACGACATGAACGAGCCCCCGCACTACCCGCTGGCCGTGGACAAGGCGCGGTACGTGGGCGATGCCGTCGCGGTGGTCATCGCAGAAAGCAAGGCTGACGCCGCCGACGCCGCCGAGCAGATCATGGTCGATTACGAGATGCTGGACGCTGTGGTCGATGCCCGCGAGGCGCTGAACGACGACGCGCCGCTCGTCCACGACGACTCGGGCACGAACCTGGTGTTCGACTGGAATCTGGGCGAGAAGGACGCCACGGATGCCGCCATCGAAGGAGCGCACCACGTTACCCGCTACGAGTTCGTCAACCAGCGGGTCATCCCGAACGCCATCGAGCCGCGCAGCGCCAACGGGCAGTGGGACGCCGCCCGCGACGAGCTGACCCTCTACACGTCGTCCCAGAATCCCCACCTGATCCGCCTGCTGCTGTGCGCCTTCGTCTGGCCGGACCTGCCGGAGCACAAGGTGCGCATCATCTCGCCCGACGTGGGCGGCGGCTTCGGGTCCAAGATTTTTCACTATCCCGAAGAGGTCGTCTGCGCGTGGGCGACGAAACAGCTCGAACGCCCCGTCAAGTGGACCGCCGAGCGGAGCGAGAGCTTCGTCAGTGATGCTCACGGGCGCGACCACCACTCCGTCGCCGAGATGGGCTTCGACGAAGACGGCCATATCGTCGGCCTACGCGTCCAGACGCACGCCAACCTCGGCGCGTATCTGATGACGTTCGCCCCGGCGGTGCCCACCTACCTGTACGGCACGCTGCTGGCGGGGCAGTATAAGACGCCCACCATCCACGTCAACGTCAAAGGCGTCTTTTCGAACACCGTCCCGGTCGACGCCTATCGGGGGGCGGGCCGTCCGGAGGCGACGTATCTGGTGGAGCGCACCATCGAACTGGCGTCGAAGGAGATGGGCGTGGATCCGGCAGAACTGCGGCGCAAGAATTTCATCCAGCCGGACGAGTTTCCCTATCAGACGCCGGTGGCCCTCCAGTACGACAGCGGCAACTACGAGGGCGCACTCGACAAGGCGCTGGAGATGATCGGCTACGACGACTTCCGCCAGCAGCAAAAAGAGGCGAAGCAGAACGGCAAACTGCTCGGCATCGGCTTCTCGTGCTACATCGAAGCGTGCGGCATCGCGCCGTCGCAGGTGGTGGGCGCGCTCGGGGCGCGGGCCGGGCTCTACGAGAGCGGCGCCGTCCGCGTGCATCCGACGGGCAAAGTGGAGGTCTTCACCGGCTCCCACTCCCACGGGCAGGGGCACGAAACCACCTTTGCGCAGGTCGTGTCTGATCACCTCGGCGTGCCGCTGGAGCACGTCGAGATCGTTCACGGCGACACGGACCGCGTGCCGTTCGGCATGGGCACGTACGGCTCGCGCAGCATCTCGGTCGGCGGCAGCGCCATCGTCAAGGCGCTCGACAAGGTGAAAGACAAGGCGCGCAAGATCGCCGCACACAAGCTGGAGGCCGCCGAAGAGGACCTGGAGTTCTCCGACGGCGAGTTCCGCGTCAAGGGCACCGACCGCAGCGTCGGCTTCGGCGACATCGCGCTGACAGCCTACGTCCCGCACGACTATCCCGAGGACGTGGAGCCGGGCCTCGAAGACACGGCCTTCTACGACCCGGCCAACTTCACCTATCCATTCGGCACTCACATCTGCACCGTCGAGATCGACGAAGAGACCGGGCACGTCAAGCTGCTACGTTACGTCGCCATTGACGACGTGGGCAACATCATCAATCCGATGATCGTGGAGGGGCAGATCCACGGCGGCGTGGCCCAGGGCGTCGGGCAGGCGCTCCTCGAAGGCGCCGTCTACGACGAGATGGGCCAGCCGCTGACGGGCTCCTACATGGACTACACGATGCCGCGTGCGGACGACCTGCCGATGATCGAGGTGGGCCATCAGGTGACGCCGTGCCCCCACAACCCGCTCGGCGTGAAAGGCGCCGGGGAAGCAGGCACCATCGCCGCGACGGCCTGCGTCGTCAACGCGGTCATCGATGCGCTGTGGGATCGCGGCGTGCGCGACATCCGCATGCCCCTGACGCCCGAGCGCGTCTGGCGCGCCCTCCACACGGGCGGCGACGGCGCCCTGCGCGAAGCCGAACCGGCAGCGTAACCCCGTCCCTCGAACTACTGAACCTCATCGAACGGGCAACTTATCATGGCGACCTACGACTTCGACTACGCACGTGCCAACTCTGTGGAGGAGGCCCTTACGCTGATGGCCCAGCACGGGCCGAACGCCAAGCTGCTGGCAGGCGGGCACAGCCTGGTCCCGGCGATGAAGCTGCGGCTGGCGGCGCCCGATACGCTGATCGACGTCTCGGGCCTGAGTGAACTGGCCGGGATCGCGGAGCGCGGCGGGCGGCTCCACATCGGCGCGATGACGACGCATCGCATGGTGGAGCACTCCGACGTCCTCAAGGCCAACTGCCCGGTGCTGCCCCGCGTGGCTTCTCGCATCGGCGACCCACAGGTGCGCAACCGGGGCACCCTCGGCGGCAGCCTCGCCCACGCCGACCCCGCTGCCGACTACCCGGCCGTCGTGCTGGCGCTCGGCGCAGAGATCGAGATTACGGGGCGGCAAGGCACCCGCACCGTCCCAGCCGACGACTTCTTCGTGGAGATGTTTGCCACGGCGGTCGAGGATGGCGAGATGCTCACGAAGGTCGTCTTCCCGGTGCTGGGCTCCGGTGAGGGGGCGGCCTACGCCAAGTTCGCCAATCAAGCCTCGCGCTATGCCGTCGTCGGCATCGCGGCGATGGTGCAGATGGCGGGCGGTACGTGCCGGTCGGCCCGCGTCGCGGTGACCGGCGCCTCCCCGAAGGCCTGGCGGGCCACGTCCGTCGAAGACGCCCTGGCCGGGCAGCCGCTGAACGACGAGACCATCGCGGCGGCGGTGAGCGGCATGGCGGAGGGGAAAGACATGATGAGCGACGTTAGCGCCAGCGCGGAGTACCGCGCGCACCTGTGCGAGGTGATGGCC
>JAAAOL010000535.1 GCA_009908885.1 Bacteroidota bacterium
CCGTCGGCCGTCCAGCAGGCCGCCTTCCCGGTCCCAACCGGCTCTGCCGCCGTCGTCGTCGTCTGCGCGGTGCTGCTCGTCGTCATTGGCTTCATCCCGGACGTCCGCGAGATCGCCAGCCTCTTCTTCGAGCAGGCCGCCACCATGGCCACGCCCTGAGGCTCTGTTGTCGTAGGAGGGCATCCTGCGGGTCCACGGTCGCATGGATCGTGGACCCGTTATCGTAGGCCAGAGCGCTGCGGCGTCGCGCCCCCACCGTACCGATTGAAACGAGGTTATAACGGTCTCGCCAGGCAAAACATATCCTCCGTAGCGTTCGTACCAACGCGTGCTATTTGAAGACAAATAGCCGATCAAATTTGCACACGCACACTCACCCAGCGGAGGAACGACTTATGGCTTTCACCCTTCCTGATCTTCCGTACGATCATGACGCTCTGGAGCCGTACGTGGACGCACGCACGATGCAGATCCACCACGGTAAGCACCACCAGGGCTATACCAACAAGCTGAACAACGCGATCGAAGGCACCAAGTGGGAGCGGATGCCTGCCGAGGACATCCTCAGCCACATCGATGAAGTGCCGAACGACATCCGCACGGCGGTTCGCAACAACGGCGGCGGCTACGTCAATCACAAGCTGTTCTGGACCGTCATGTCGCCGGACGGTGGGGGTGCGCCCAGCGGCGCGCTGGCCGAGGCCATCGAGGACACCTTCGGCTCCTTCGACGCCTTCAAAGAGACGTTCTCCAGCACGGCCGGCAGTCAGTTCGGCAGCGGCTGGGGCTGGCTCGTGGTGGACGACGACGGCAACCTCCACGTCTACTCGACTCCGAACCAGGACAGCCCCTACATGAAGGGCCACACGCCGATCCTGGGCGTGGACGTCTGGGAGCACGCCTACTACCTGCACTACCAGAACAAGCGCGGCGACTACCTCAGCAACTGGTGGAACGTCGTGAACTGGGACCAGGTCGCGGCGAACTACGCCGAGGCCACGTCGTAACGGCGCCTGTCATTCAACAGCACACGAGGGATGGCGACGCCACGTCGTCATCCCTTCCGTGTTTCAACGAGCTACTTGGCCTACGATGAACCTGCCTGACGACATTGTGTATCGCTGGCTGACGTACGACGATAGCCAGGCGGCATCGTGGCGGAAGATGCTGTCGGTCGCTGAACGCGAGCGCCTCCGAGGCTTCGGCCATGCGGGACGACGCCGGGAATTCGTGACGGGCCGGGCCGCCGTCCGCACGCTCCTGAGCGACCACCTCGGCTGTGCTCCGGCAGCGGTCCCCCTGGAGGTCACCGAGAGCGGCGCGCTCGACGTTCAGAACACCCCGTACCGAGTCTCGCTCGCCCATTCCGGACCGCACGCGGTAGCCGTCCTCGCAGAACGCCCCGTAGGCGTCGATGTGGAGCAGATCGCCCCGCGCCGCCCGGATCTCGATCGCTTTATCCTCCACCCCGACGAAGGCGACCTCCTGAGTGCGCTGCCGCTCGACCGGGACCGCAGCCTGATCCTGGTCTGGACGCTGAAGGAGGCAACGCTGAAAGGCCTCCAAACGGGATTCCGCCTCTCTCCCAAGAAGATCCGGCTGGAGGTACACCCCGGTGCGGAAACGGCCCTCGCCGCCGTCGATGGTGAAGCGCGGTGGCGAATCCAGTACGCCGAGCGCGACAGCTGCTACTGGTCCGTGGCGACGCCCGCCGGGCCATAGGCAACGTCCGTCATCTCCGTCATCGCCGCACCCAGATCTTCATCGTCGCCCCGGGCACCGTCAGCGTGTGCGCCTGATCCCCGGCCAACAGAGCGTTCTCGCCCTCCACGCCGTTGACATGGTCGATGACGGTCCCGTCGCTGATGAGGCGCCAGTCGCCCATCGCCAGATCGACGTCATGGAACATCCGCGGCTGATCGGCGACGTTCACCAGCACCAGGATCTGATCGGCCACGATGTAGCCCAGTTGATGGGCATCCTCCGGTAGAATCCAGCGGTAGTACCCGTTATGCGGTTGCTCCGCCGTGCGAAAGACGGAGCCGACTTCGCTGCGTCGGAAGGCGATGAGGCCTTTCCAGTAGTCGACCATCCCGGCATAGTCGTTCGGGCTCCCATCTTGCCCCCGCTGCACGCCGACGTTCTCCCAGACGAACTGGTTGGCCCGTCGCAGATTGTACGTGTCGCGCTTGCCGTGGAAGTACAGCGTGCCGAGCGGAAACGTCTCGATGCGCTCCTCGTTACCCGCCGCGCCTTTGCTGCGCATCATCTCCGTGCCTCCATGCAGCACGACGGGCCCGAGTGAGGTAAGCAGGAGGCCCGCCGCCACCCGGAAGCGATCCTCGTGCACCCCGAGGCGCCCGTCCCAGTTCTCCACGGCGAAGCGGTCGGCCAGCGCCCAGTTGTCGTGGATGTCGAGGTAGTTGATGCCCTGCGTGGGCTGCTGCTCATCCTGAAACCGATTGTTGAGCGCCTGCATTACCCGGTCACGCAATGCCGCGTGGCCGCCCGCATAGCCCCGGTCGGTCGCCTTGTCGTGCGGGGAATCGGTTGGCCCCTTGAAGGCATTGCGCGCTTCGTCCTGGAAGTATGTAATGGGCGCATCCTCCTTGTACCACGACCAGTCGGGATTGTCCACCACGTCCGGGTCGCTCGGGGCGATCCAGGGTTCTCCATAGATGATGATGTCCTGCCCCAGGTTCTGACGCAGCTTGCGGAGGGTCTGCTCGTCGATCTGCCCGGCCAGGTCGATGCGAAACCCGTCGATGCCGAACTCGTCGATCCAGTGCTGGCACTGATCCAGGAGCCAGCGCTGCACCATCGGCCGGTCCTCCGTCTTGATCTCGTTGCCGAAGGGGCCGATGTGCTCCAGCCGCTCGTCCGTCCGGTAGTAGTACTGCTTATCGAAGACGTTGAAGTTGAGCAGGTGGTGACTGCCGTCCATGTTCTCGCCCGTGTGGTTGGGCACGAGGTCGATGATGACGGCGATGCCGTGGTCGTGGAACGCCTGGACGAGATCGCGGAACTGCTCGCGTTGGGCGCCGTGCTCGGTGCCGCCCGCCCGGAAGCGCGTCTCGACGGCAAAGGCGTGCGTCGTCCGGTAGCCCCACTGGTAATTCTCCTCGGCGATGCCCTGCGCCTGCATGTACGGGTCGCCGGCGAAGTGCTCCTGCCACACGTCGTCCGGATAGTGCAGGTATTCCTGGACCGGCATCAGGTGGACGACGTTGACCCCGAGGTCCACCAGGTAGTCGAAGCCGACCGGCTCGCCCTGGCTGTTACGCAGCCCCGGTTCGATCATGGCCGGAAGGGTGCCCTTCAGCGAGTCCGCCACGGGGAGGCGATCCGTGAAGTCCTGCACGTGCACCTCGTAAGCGATTACGTCCTCCATCGGCGGGCGCCCGTCCGGGAGCGGCGTGGCCGGCGTCGTGGGGCGCCACACCCGGCTCTTCCCCCACGCCTCGACGTTTACGCGGGCGTACGGGTCGCTGACATGCACCGGATGGGTGCCGTAGAAATAGTTGCCGGGATCGTGCGGCCCGTGGACCGTAAAGTCGTAGTAGGTCCCGTGCCGATCGCCCTCCACGATGGCCTCCCAGACCCCGACCGCGTCGCGGCGCATGCCGATCACGTCGCGGGCCTCTTCGGGCGCATCATCCGGCCCGTCATACAAAAACAGGCGCACCCGGTTGGCGCGAGGCGCAAAGACGCGAAAGACGGTCTCGCTGCCGTCGGCCCGGATCGTGGCTCCGAGCGGTTTGTCCGAGTACAGCGTGCGGAACCAGTTGTCGAACCGGCAGAGGGCCCGGAGACCCATCTCCGGGATTTCGAGAAAATAGACGCGGCGCGGATCCAGGTCTCGGCTCGGCACCACCAGCATGCGGGTCGACGTGTTGGGCAGCACACGGGCGATGGGCACCTCGTTGTCGTGGGCATCCACCAGCCGGTAGGCCGACGTTGCCAGCGGAGCCTCGACGTCCTCGCCCGTGATGAAGGCCCAGATCGTACGCCCGTCCCGCAGCTCGGCCTGGAGGCGGGCCGGGGCGACACCGTACATGAAGATCAGATTGCTGCCCTGCTCATTCTCCGCATCGATCGGCGGCGACATCCACCGTCCTTCGTCGATGCGAAACTTGAACGGCGTGCCCGGCGGAATGACGCTGAAATTCGGGTTGTGCACCCCGAGCACCCAGACGCGCGGGTCGTCCTCCCGCTGTTCGAGCGTCCACGCGGGGTCGTCCATCCCCGGGCTCCAGTTCCGAAACGGTCCCGTCACCACGACCGTCGACTCGGGATCTACGCCATAGACGTCCGCATCGAACACGTAGAGCGTAGTGTCAGCCCGGTGGAGATAGCCCTGCAGTCGGGCCTCCGTCGTGAGGGGTTGAGCGTGGATCGACGGGCTGAGGGAGAAAGCAGACACGAAGACGAGAACGGCCAGTGCAGAGCGAATCACGATGGACTCCAGGGTACGCGGGGTGGCGACGACGGTAAGCTCGGGGCACACACATCGGTGGAGCGTACGACGATATAGCTCGAAGAATCACCCGCAATAGTCAGAAAAGCAACCGCTTCTCCATAATTGACGAATCTTCCGCGCTTGTCTTTTCGGCGTAGGTTATCGATGTTGACGACACTAAGCGTTTCCCGATGCCCCGTGCAACCAACCTGCATCCTTATATGTCGTTTATCGAAGATATTCAGGCCCGGCAGATTCTCGATAGTCGGGGCAACCCGACCGTCGAAGTGGACGTGATTACGGCAGACGGCATCGTGGGCCGCGCGGCCGTGCCCAGCGGCGCCTCGACGGGCGAGCATGAAGCCGTCGAGCTGCGCGACGGTGACGAGCATCTCTACCTCGGCAAAAGCGTCTATGATGCCGTCGACAACGTGAACGGTGAAGTCGCGGGCGAACTGGAAGGCTTCAGCGTCTTCGAGCAGGTCATGATCGACGAGTGGCTCATCGACCTGGACGGGACGCCCAACAAGAGCCGCCTCGGCGCCAACGCGATGCTGGGCGTCTCCCTGGCCGCCGCCAAGGCCGCTGCCAAGACGCTGGGCCTGCCCCTCTACCGCTACATCGGCGGCACCAACGCCCGCCGCCTGCCGGTGCCGATGATGAACATCATCAACGGCGGTGAGCACGCCGATAATAACGTCGACATGCAGGAGTTCATGGTGATGCCAGCGGGCGCGTCGTCGTTCAGCGAGGCGCTGCGGATGGGCGCCGAGACGTTCCACCACCTGAAGAAGGTGCTCTCCAGCCGCGGCTACAACACCGCCGTCGGTGACGAGGGCGGCTTTGCACCGGACCTGAAGTCGAACGATGAAGCCATCGAGGTCATCCTCGACGCCATCGAAAAGGCAGGCTATACGCCGGGTGAAGACATCTGGATCGCCCTCGATCCGGCCACGAGTGAGATGTATCGGGGCGATCACTACGTCTTCTGGAAGAGCGACCCGGACACCAAGCGCTCCTCTCAGGACATGGTCGACTACTGGGCGCGCTGGGTCGAGAAGTACCCGATCATCTCCATCGAGGACGCCCTCGACCAGGACGACTGGTCCGGCTGGCGCGCGCTCACGACCGAGCTAGGCGACACCGTACAGCTCGTGGGCGACGACCTGTTCGTCACCAACACCGAGCGCCTGCAGCGCGGCATCGACGAAGGATGCGGCAACTCGATCCTCATCAAGCTGAACCAGATCGGGACGCTCACCGAGACGCTGGAAGCCATCGAGCTGGCGCACAAAAACAGCTTCACGGCGGTCGTCAGTCACCGCTCCGGCGAGACCGAGGACACGACGATCGCCGACCTGGCCGTGGCGACGAACGCCGGTCAGATCAAGACCGGATCGGCCAGCCGCAGCGACCGGATCGCCAAGTACAACCAGTTGCTGCGCATCGAGGAGCAACTGCACGATGCGGGCCTCTTCCCCGGTCTGAGCGCGTTCCGCTTCTAGGTAGCACTTCCGCTCCGTCTCACCCACTGCTTCCGACGCATGCCTGCTGACGCCTCTACGCCCTCCCGTCGCCGCCGCCTCGGTCGCCTTCTGCTGCTCGTGCTCGTCCTCGGCCTGGGGGTCTGGATCGCCCTGCTGGACAGCCACAGCCTCGTCAACCGCGTGCAGTGGCACCTGGAATACGCCGAGCTCTCCACCGAAAACGAGGAGCTGCGTCAGGAGATCGAGACGCTGGAGGCGAAGCTGGAGACGCCGCTCACCGACGAGGTGGTCGAGCAGATCGCCCGCGAGGAGTACGGCATGCGTCGGCCGGGCGAGACGGTCTACCGCGTAGCGCCTCACGAGTGATCTGCCGCCGCTGTTTGGCGGTCGGGTCTTGCCTCTCAGCGGTACAGCAAGTGTGCTTCGACGTCCCTGATGTCGCTCAGGGGGCCCTTTCAGCCCCGCAGCCGTCCATCCCCCCTTCAACCCACCACGAAAAATCGCCCCGACGACTCCGTATGCAGCACTACACGATCGGCATCGACCTCGGGGGTACGAACATCAAGGGCGCTCTCGTCGAGCGAGGCGAGGGGGCGGTAACGCAGCAGCAGACCCCCACCCGCGCCGATGAGGGTCCCGAGGCCGTACTGGATCGCATCACGGACTTGATTCAAGAGTTGATGGCCGAGGCACCGGGGGACGTCGGCGGGATCGGGATCGGCGCGCCGGGTAACATCAACCTGGACCGGACGACGCTCAGCTACCCGCCCAACCTGCCCGGCTGGGAGGTCGTGGACATGCGGGCAGCCATCCGCGACCGGCTGGGCACGACGATGCCCGTACTGGTCGAGAACGACGCGAACGTCGCCGGGCTCGGCTCGGCTCACTACGGGGCGGGACGCCCGTACGACTCCTTCGTGATGGTCACGCTCGGCACGGGCGTCGGCGGCGCCGTCATCCTGAACAACGAGATCTACCGGGGGACGACCGGCAGTGCAGGCGAGATCGGCCACATGAGCATCGACTACGAGGGGCCCATCCCCCGCTCCGGCGTGGCGGGCGCCATCGAAGCGTATCTGGGGCAACACTTCCTGACCCGCTACGCCCGGTACCGCCTGCTGACGGACGAGCGGACGATGCTGCATGAGATGGCGGGGCCGGACCTGGAAGACCTCTCGCCCAAGATGCTGCACGAAGCCGCGCTGCGGGGTGACCGGCCGGCCATCGAAGTCCTGGAGTGGGCCGGCCATAAGTTCGGCGTTTTTCTGGGCGGCATCGTCCACTTGCTGGACGTGCGCACGTTCATCGTGGGTGGCGGCGTCTCGGCGGCGGGCGACTTCATCCTCAATCCCGCACGAACGTCGATCCAGCGCTACGTGATGCCCGGCATGCGGGACGGGCTGGAGATCATCCAAGAAACCCTCGGCAACCAGGTAGGTATCCTCGGAGCAGCCCACCTCGTTGTACAGTATCTGGATGCGCATGCCTCCTCCGGCCCCTCGGCTGACGCGCCGTAGTGCGCTACGCTCCTTGCGGATGGGGCTGGTCTTCCTCGGCCTGGCCGTTCTCGCGCCGATGGCCCTCGCGCAAGAGGTCGACACCACCCGCACTGCCCCCGCCGACACCACCCAGGCAGCCCCTGCCCCCGATCAGCCCACCCCTCCGCCGCAGCAGGCTGCTCCCGAGGGGTCGTCCTCGCTCGACGCTCCCGTCGAGTTTGCCGCGCGCGACTCCCTGGTGTTCATCTTCGAGGAGAACGGAAACGACATCGCCACCCTCTTCGGCGAGGCCACCGTCAGCTATGACGAGACGACGCTGAAGGCCTATGCCGTGGACGTCTTGTTCGAGCGGGACGAGTTGCACGCGCGCGGCCTCCGCACCGACACCGGCTACGTGGGCCTGCCGCAATTCTCCGAGGGGGATGAGCCGTTCTCCGGCATCGAGCTGGCGTACAATCTGCGAACCGAGCGCGGACGCGTGGTGCAGGGCCGGACGAGCCTGGACGACGGCTTCATCGCCGCCGACGTCGCCAAGGTCACGGAGGACAGTACCCTCTACATCCAGGACGGGAGCTACACGACGTGCGACTGCCCGCCGGGCGAGACGCCCTCCTACTCGCTCCGCTCTCAGAAAATGAAGATCGTGGACCAGGAGCGCATCTTCACCGGCCCGATCCAGCTCTACATCTTCAACATTCCGACGCCCCTGTGGCTGCCCTTCGGCTTTCTCCCCGCCAAAGAGGGGCGTCGCAGCGGGCCCCTCCCGCCGCAATACGGAGAGGACGAGCGCGGTTTCTACCTGCGCGGCTGGGGCTGGTACCAGGCCATCAACGAGTACATGGACCTCCAGGTGCAGGCCGGGATCTGGAGCAAGGGGAGCTGGCAGATCAACCCCATCTTCCGCTACAACCGCCGGTACCGATACGACGGCCGCCTCAATATCGACTACCTGCGCGAACTGAGCGGCGAGCGCGACGACCCCGACGTCATCATCCAACGGCGGGCCAGTCTGCGCTGGAGCCACAATCAGACGATCAGCCCGACGTCCACCCTGCGCGCCGACATCGACCTGACCTCCAGCGGCTACCTGCGCACCGTCTCCGAGCAGTACGAGGACAACGTGCGGCAGCAGGTGACCTCCAGCATCAACTACTCGAAGCAGTGGCAACAGGCCGGACGGTCCCTGTCGATCAATGCCCGCCAATCGCAGACCCTCTCGACCGGCGCGGCGAACCTGACGCTCCCTAGCCTGAACCTACGGCAGAGTTCACGAAGACCCTTCGAGCGCGACCGGCGGGCGCCGGGACAGGACGAGCGCTGGTACGAGAAACTGACGGTCAGCTATTCCGGCTCGGCGGACAATCGCTACCGGTTCGAGCCGCTCGACGAGGACGAGTTGGCGGCTCGTGGCGACACGGCTGCTGCCGACATCTCGTGGTACGAGGCGCTGGTCGATCCGGACAAGTATCGCCGCGCTACGGGCGAAGACAACCGCTTCGATTTCGAGGCCTCGCACCGCGTTCCCCTGTCGATGCCGTTCACCCTCAACCGGGTGCCGCTCACCCAGCGGCGACTGCGGCTGAACCTGACCCCGAATGCCACCTACACGGAAGACTGGTTCCTGCGCACCGAACGCCGCCAGGTCGACACGACCGGGACCGTGGTTCGGGAGGATGTGTCCGGCTTCTTTGCCCTCCGGCAGTTCACCACGGGCCTGTCCGCCAACACGACGTTCTATGGCATCTTTCCGGTAGGCGTCGGGCCGTACCAGGGCGTGCGCCACACGGTACGTCCGACGCTGAGCGCCAACTACACGCCCGACTTCCGCAGCGACCGCTGGGGATACACCCGCACGTTCACGACCGCAGAGGGTGAAGAGCAGCGCTACCCGATCGTCAGCGGCGTGAGCAGTGAGCAGCGATCGCTGAGCCTGCGTCTGAGTAACGTGTTCGAGACGCGTCGGGTGCCGACCGACACGACGCAGCAGTCGCAGTCCCGCACGCTGAAGCTGTTCAACGTCGACGCCTCGACGAGCTACAACTTCGCGGCAGACAGCCTGAAGCTCTCCGACATACGCCTGTCGGGCCGCACGCGTATC
>JAAAOL010000409.1 GCA_009908885.1 Bacteroidota bacterium
CGCACGGAACGACGTCCACCTGCGACCTTCCAACCGTTCAACCTGAAACCGTCTATGTCTCGTACGCTCGATGACGTGCTGGCCTGGCTTCGCGCCTACGCCGACAAGATCGCCGAGGAAAAGCAATACCTGACCAAGCTCGACTCGGCCATCGGCGATGCCGACCACGGCGTCAACATGAACCGGGGCTTCCAGGCCGCCATGGAGGCGCTGGACGACAAGGCGCCCGCCAGTATCGACAAGGCGCTCAACACCGTCGCCATGACGCTCATCTCCAAGACGGGCGGCGCCAGCGGCCCACTCTACGGCACCTTCTTCATGCGGGCGGGCTCCGCGGTGAAGGGCCAGGAGACGATCGACGTGAGCGACTGGGCGAGCATGATGGACGCCGGCCTCCAGGGCGTCATCCAGCGGGGCAAGGCCGAGGTGGGCGACAAGACGATGGTCGACGCGCTGACGCCGGCCGTCGAGGCGCTCCAGCAGGCCGCCGAGGACGGCGACGACTGGGGCGACGCCCTTGCCGCTGCCGCCGAGGCCGCCCACGATGGGATGGAGGCGACGATTCCGCTCATCGCCAAGAAAGGCCGGGCCAGCTATCTGGGCGAGCGGAGCAAAGGGCACCAGGACCCCGGCGCCACGTCCAGCTACTACCTGATGGAAACCGCTGCTGCCGCCCTCGGCGGATAGGGACGCGTGAAGGGGTAGACGCGGGCAAACGCCTACACGCCCACACGCCCGAACGCTCAGACGCCCACACGTTCAATCATCCACACGTCCGAACGTCCACACCCGATCCGCCTCGCATGGTCAGCCTCGTTCTCGTCTCGCATAGCCGCCCTCTCGCGCGGGGCGTCGTGCATCTCATCCGCCAGATGGCCTCGGACGAGGTGCGGGTGGAGGTGGCCGCGGGCACGGGCGACGATGACGAGGAGCTGGGCACCGACGCCATGGCCGTGCTGGAGGCGATCCAGGCGGCGATGAGCGACGACGGCGTGCTGGTGCTGGTGGACGTGGGCAGCGCGCTCCTCAGCGCGGAAACGGCGCTGGAGTTTCTGGACGAGGCCGATCGCGACCGCGTGCGGCTGTGTCCCGCGCCGTTCGTCGAAGGCGCGCTCTCGGGCATCGTGCAGGCCGGGCTGGACAGTGACCTCGACGCCGTCTATACCGAGGCGGTGATGGCCCTCGCGCAGAAGTACGACCACCTCGACCTGGAGCCGCCTGCGGCGGTCGCCACGTCGCCAGCGGGGGATGCGGCATCGGAGGGGCCGACCGCCGAGGCCGTCGTCACCGTGCGCAACCCGCACGGGCTGCACGCGCGTCCGGCGGCGCAGTTCGTGCAGGCGGCCGGCCGGTTTCAGGCGACGATTACGGCGCAGAACCGCACGACGGGCAAGGGGCCGGTCTCGGCCAAGAGCATCTCTGCCGTCGCCACGCTCGGCGCGGTGCAAGACCACGAGGTCGAACTCGTCGCCCGCGGCCCCGATGCTGAGGCGGCGGTACGGACGTTGCAGGACCTCATCGCTTCGGGTTTCGGGGAGACGGAGGAAGAGGCGCCCGCCGAACCGAAAGAGGCCGCTGTATCCGAGGCGACGGACGAGGACGTGCCCGAAGGCGCGCTGCGCGGCGTCGTTGTCTCGGAAGGGTACGCCGTGGCGCCCGCCGCCCATCTGCGCGTGGTGCGGCCTGAAATTCCGGACGTTCCATCGGCGGATCCCGACGCCGACTGGCAGCGCTTGCAGGACGCCCTCGCCCGGGTGCGGGAGGAACTGACCGACGAGCAGCAGCGCATGACGAGGACCGTCGGCGCCGGGCAGGCCGCCATGCTGGAGGCGCAACGCCTGCTGCTGGACGACCCCGACGTGCTGGCCGCCGCGCGGGAGCGGCTGTTCGACGGCGGGGTGCACGTGGCGCGGGCCTGGATCGACGCCGTGGAGGACGTGGCCGACTCGTACCGCGCGCTGGACGACGCTTACCTTCGCGAGCGCGCCGCCGACGTGCTGGACGTGGGCTGGCGCCTCGTCCGGACGCTGCTCGGCGAGACCGGTCCGGCGCTCGACCTGCCGGAGTCGCCGTCGGTGGTCATTACCGATGACCTCGCCCCCTCACACGTCGGCGCTCTCGACCCCGAGGTGGTGCAGGGCGTCGTCTGCGCCGAGGGGAGCACCCTCTCACACAGCGCCATCCTGCTGCGCAGCCTCGGCGTGCCCGCCGTCTTCGGCGCGGGCCCGGCGGTGCTGGACGTAGACGACGGCACGGTCGTCGGCGTCGATGGGCAGGAGGGGCTGGTCTGGCCGGGCCCGCCGGAGGACGTGCAGGAGCGGCTGACCGAGCGGCGACAGCAGTGGATAACACGGCAGGAGCGCCTGCGGGCTGACGCCGACGCCCCGGCGGTGACGACCGACGGCGTCGCCATCGAGGTGGCGGCCAACGTGGGGCTTCCGGCCGATGCGCAGCGGGCCGCCGAGCAGGGCGCCGACGGGGTCGGGCTCCTGCGGACGGAGGTGCTCTTCGGCGACCGCCAGGAGGCGCCGACCGAAGACGAGCAGGTCGACGCCCTTACCGCCGTGGCCGCTGCACTCGACGGGCGGCCCGTCATCGTGCGGACGCTCGACGTAGGGGGCGACAAGCCGCTGCCGTTCCTCCAGCTTCCCGATCCCGAAGCCAATCCGTTCCTCGGCGTGCGCGGCGTGCGGCTCCTGCTGCGCCACCCGGACCTGTTTCAGACCCACTGCCGCGCCATCCTGCGGGCGGCCCACGCGCACCCGCTCAAGGTCATGTTTCCGATGGTGACGACGCTGGACGATCTGGAGCAGGCCCGCGCCATCCTCGACGACGCGCAGGCCGCGCTGGACGCCGACGGCATCCCGCACGGCGGCCCGCTGGAGGTGGGCATCATGATCGAGACGCCCGCCAGCGCGCTGCAGGCCGCCCAACTGGCCCACCACGTCGACTTTTTCAGCATCGGCACGAACGACTTGACGCAGTACGTGATGGCTGCCGACCGGGGTAACGCCGCCCTGGCCCCGCTGGCCGACGCGCTCCACCCGGCGGTGCTGGCGGCCATCGCCCGCGTCACCGAGGCCGCCCGGGAGCACGGCATCTGGGTGGGCGTCTGTGGTGAGGTCGCCGCCGATCCGCTAGCCGCGCCCGTGCTCGTGGGGCTGGGCGTCACCGAACTGAGCGTCCGCGCGTCGGCGGTGCCGCTCGTCAAGGCCCTCGTTCGTATGTTGTCGTCGGACACTTGCCAGACCCTGGCGGACGCGGTGCTCCGGTGCCCGGATGCCGCAGCGGTGCGGGCGCGAAGCCGGGCGCTGCTGGCTGACACCGCCCCGGATCTCCTTCCCGCCGACACGCTCGATACGACGTAACGCTTCGCTGTCTTCCTCCTCCATTTGTACTACTGCTATGCCCTCGAAGTCAGGATATCATCCCGAAACCGGACGCTTCCAGACGCTCGACCAGTTCGTCATCGAACAGCAGGAGCGCTTTCCGCACTCCACCGGCAGCTTCTCGCGCCTGCTGCGGGATCTGTCCGTGGCCGCCAAGGTGGTCAACAGCGACATCCGGCGGGCGGGCCTGCTCGACGTGACCGGCGCCTCGGGCGACGTGAACGTGCAGGGCGAGGTCCAGCAGCGCCTTGACATCATCGCCCACACCGAGTTCGTCGAAGCCCTCAAACTCGGCGGCGAGTGCTCCCTGATCGTCTCGGAGGAGCACGACGAGATCATCCCCATCGAGCCGATGGGCCCCGAGAGTGACGGGAGCTACATCGTCCTGCTCGACCCGCTGGACGGCTCGTCCAACATCGACGTGAACGTGTCGGTGGGCACCATCTTTTCCGTCTACCGCCTGCCCGAGGGGCGAGAGCCATCGCTGGAGTCGGCGCTGCAGCCCGGCAGCGAGCAGATCGCCGCGGGGTACATCGTCTACGGGTCATCGACGATGCTCGTCTACACGTCGGGCGACGGCGTCAACGGCTTCACGCTCGACCCGCTGGTGGGCGAGTTCATGCTGTCGCACCCCAAGATCCAGGTGCCGCCGACGGGCCGCTTCTACTCGATCGACGAGGGCAACTCGGCGGCGTTCCACGAGGGGCTGGAGCAGTACATCCACTGGCTCCAGTACGAGCAGGAGAAGCCGCAGGCCCACAAGACGCGCTACATCGGCTCGTTCATCTCCGACTTCCACCGGAACTTGCTGAAAGGCGGCATCTACATGTATCCTGCGACGCCCGTCTACCCCCAGGGCAAGCTGCGGCTGATGTACGAGGCCAACCCGATGGCCTTCATCATCGAGCAGGCCGGGGGGCGCGCCACCGATGGCGAACGTCGCATCCTGGACCTGCAGCCGGAAGCGCTGCACCAGCGCACGGCCGTCTACATCGGCAGTACACAGATGGTGCGCACCGCCGAAGCCTTTCTGCGTGGAGAGGGGCCGCCGGCGTCATAGTCTCCTATCCGCGTCGTCCTCACCTCACCTGAAGCGCCCACTCGACTCCGCTACGCACCCATGACGACCTCCATGCTGGCCATCATCCTCGGTGGTGGCGCCGGTACGCGCCTGTATCCGCTGACCAAGCACCGGGCCAAGCCTGCCGTTCCCCTCGCCGGAAAGTACCGCCTGGTGGACGTGCCCATCTCGAACTGCATCAACTCGGACGTCAACCGCATCTTCGTCCTGACGCAGTTCAACTCGGCGAGCCTGAACCGCCACATCTCGCGCACCTACACGTTCGATCGCTTCCGAAGCGGTTTCGTCAACATCATCGCGGCGGAGCAGACCCCGTCCACCGACCAGTGGTTTCAGGGGACGGCGGACGCCGTGCGCCGCAGCATGCCACACTACGGCGCCTACGCCCACTCGCACGTGCTCATCCTGTCGGGCGACCAGCTCTACACGATGGACTACCAGAAGATGCTGGCGCACCACGAAGCCAACGACGCCGACGTGACCATCGCCACGATCCCGGTGACGGCGGAGGAGGCGCCCGCCTTCGGCATCCTCAAGTCGGACGACGACGAGGTGATCACCGAGTTTCACGAAAAGCCGCCGCTCGATCAGCTGGAAGGCAAGGACAGCCCGGTCAGTGAGGAGATGGAGGCGGCCGGGCGCATCTACCTGGCGTCGATGGGCATCTACATCTTCGGGAAGGACGTGCTCCAGGAAATGCTGGACGCCAACCCCGAGGACCACGACTTCGGCAAGGAGATCATCCCGGCGGCCATCGAGTCGCGCCGGGTGTTGTCGTACCCGTTCGAGGACTACTGGAGCGACATCGGGACGATCCGCTCGTTCTTCGACGCGAACGTGATGCTGGGCCAGCGCAAGCCGGAGTTCAACCTGTACGACCCGGACCGTCCGCTCTACACGAACGCCCGGATGCTGCCTCCGGCGAAGGTGCAGAGTTCGTACGTCCAGGACTCGCTCATCTCCGAGGGGAGCGTCATCGTCAACAGCCAGATCAGCAATTCGATCATCGGCATCCGCTCCTTCATCGGCAACAACACGACCATCAAGAATACCGTGTTCATGGGAGCGGACCATTACCCGTGGCACCTGCCCGAGCACCGCAGCAACATCCAGGGGCCGGAACGCCCGGGCATCGGCGAGGAGTCCTATATCGAGGGCGCCATCGTGGACCGCAACGTGTCCATCGGCAAGCGGTGCATCATCAAGAACCGCGACAACATTCAGGAAGGCGAGGGCGACGACTTCTACATCCGCGACGGCATCGTGGTGCTGCCCAAGAACGTGCGCATCGAGGACGACACGATCATTTAGTGCGGCCTGCAGAAGGCCGAGCCGCGATTAATCCATCGGGGCGCCGTCGGAATGAGGAACCGCGCCGTCGGTTTGCTCTTAACCACTCTTTATCTCACCCAATATTTTTCCACTCCACACTCACCCCGAACGCATGCCATCTGTCAGTGACGCGCCGCGCGAGACCCGCGGCATCAACTGGGTCGCGTTGATCTTCATCGTCTCGTACCATCTCGCCCTGCTGGTCGGGATGCCGCTGTACCTGCTGTCCAACACGCCGAGCTGGTCGCTCATCGGTTGGACGGCGTTTCTGCTGGTTAGCACGCTGCTGGCCATCACCGCCGGGTACCACCGCCTGTACGCGCACCGCACGTACCGCACCCGCAAGGTGGTCGAGGGGATCATGGTGTTCTTCGGCACCCTGGCGACGCAGGGCAGCGTGATCCGCTGGGCGCACGACCACCGGATCCACCACAGCCACCTGGACACCGAGGAGGACCCGTACGACACGCCGAAGGGCTTCTGGCATTCGCACGTGCTGTGGATGTTCAAGAAGAACAAGCCCATCGACGAGCGCTATGTGAAGGACCTCCTGAAGAACAAGCTGCTCGTCTTCCAGCATCGCCATTATGGCGTGCTGATGACCGTGACGAACGCCCTCGTGGTGCTCGGCATCGGCTGGCTCACGGGCGACTTCTTCGGCGCGCTCGTGTTCGTCTTCCTCTTGCGCCTCTTCCTCGCCCACCACTCGACGTGGTTCATCAACTCGCTGGCGCACATGTGGGGCTCGAAGCCGTACTCCACGGAGCACTCCGCGGTGAACAACTTCATCCTGGCGCTGCTGACCTACGGCGAGGGCTACCACAACTACCACCACACCTTCGCCACCGACTACCGCAACGGCGTCCGCTGGTACCAGTTCGACCCGCCGAAGTACCTGATCTGGCTGCTGGAAAAGGTGGGACTGGCCTCGGACCTGAAGCGCACGGACCGGCTGATCATCAAGAAGCAGCTCGTCCAGGCGGACCGGAAGCTGCTGCTCGACCACCTGAACAACCTGCCGGAAGAAGAGTCGAGCGCGTTCCGGCAGGCGGTGGAGAAGATGTCGGACAAGCTGTCCGAGACCATCGTGTCGGCCAAGACGGTGATGGACCGCTACCGCTCGGTGGACCGCACGGAGGATCCGTCGGAGTGGGAGGAGCTGCGCGAGCGGTTCCGCACGCTGCGGCAGGAGATCCAGCACGACCTGAAGACGTGGCGCCGCCTCTGCCGCCTGGTGCTGGACCTGGAGCCGGTGCGAGCGCGCGGGTAGGTCCAAACGGTCAGTGGGGCGCGTGTCGTCACAGTCTGGCCAGTTGCCCGCGCACGCGGCGGACCAGTACTCCCGGGCGCACGACCTGGACGTCCGGGTGCCCGGGCTCGTAATCGCTCACGTTGTACGTCACCAGGTAGGGGCATGCCTGATCCAGCGCACAGGCGAGGTGGGGTACGTCCTTCCAGTCTGCCCGCCCTGCCTGCCGACGTACGGATGCTTTCGATGGGGCCGGGACCACATCCAGGGCGCGCCGTACCAGCCGTCTGAAAGCGGGGACGGCCTCCGGGAGCCTCGCTATGAGGTTGCGTTCACATTCCTCGACGGCTAACGCGGACGTGAGCGCGTGGATAAGCGTAATCTCCGAGAGGCTGAGCACGACCTGGCCCGCGCTGTGCGCCGTGGGGGAAGCGGCGCTGGCCAGCAGGACGTCGGCGTCTACGTACACGCGGAGTCGGTCGGCGGCGTCAGGCATCAGGAGTCGCGGGCTCGTCGCCGTACCGCTCGTGCGTCAGCCGCTCCCGGGTCGCCCGAAGCTGCTGCACGAGTTCGTCGGTCGAGAGCCCGCCCTCTTCGCGCAGGCACTCGATCTCCCGCGCCAGCTCAGGAACCATCGGCGCCATGGGAGTGAGGACGAAGACGCCGTCCACGTCCATGAGGTGGAGAGCGTCTCCTTCCTCCAGGTGATACTTCTCGCGGAGCGACTTGGGCAGCGTGAACACGCCGCGCTTGCGCAACTGGATGGTCTCGCTCATCGCGTTCGCCCTCGATCTGCCGATTTATACCGATTCAGATTGGGAATGTCCGGACCGTCGATCAAGACGGTTGTAAAGACGCCTCGCCGAGGCATCTCTACGCTAATCCGCGCCAGAATCCTCCTGGCGGATCCCGACATCACGAAACGAAATCGATATTAAGGATGCAGAAATTCTGCATCTGTAGGTACGTCCGCATGAACGCGGAGGTCCCCGGTTGCCGCATCTCGGCAACAAAAAAGCCGCACCCGCTGCAGGGTCGAGCGGGTGCGGCCTATGGGAAGTGGAGCTAAGGGGATTCGAACCCCTGACCTCCTGGGTGCGATCCAGGCGCTCTGCCAGCTGAGCTATAGCCCCGTGGCATCTGAATGTGTCGGTCGAACCGACCCTCTCGGCGGTCGGTTCCGACGGACCGCCAATATAGCACGGGCGCGCGGTTCTTTGCAGCGCGTGGCGTCCCCTTTAATGCTTTTTCATGGCCCGCTTCGCCGTTCAGCGGCCCGGACGCACGCGACATTCCTCCCCGACGCACGCGACATCGCGCCAGAACGCGGCACATCGTCCGGTTTCTCCGGTCCGGCGCCTGCTAGGTTACGGGCAGATCGGCGACACGCTGTCGTCCTGATCACACACCCGGTCACGACACCCCGAGATGCCATGACGCCTGCTGAGCAGCTCTTCTGGTCCGAAGTCGCAGCGTTATTGCAGCCTATGCACGCGGCCGTCGGTGGGCTAGCGCCGATCCTCGCTGCGTATACACCGATGCTGATAACGGCTGCGGTGGTGGCGTTCGGGGTCGTCCTGCTAGCGGAGTCGACCCATCAGGTAGCCTCGCAAAGACGGATCGTCCTCGACACAGCATCCGGTCTCGACTGAGCCGTGACCTGACGCGATCCCATTCATCACAACCCAGAGCGCACGCCATGCACGCCATCCGCAACCTTTCCCTGATCACCGTCTGCTTACTACTCACTGCCTCGACCGCCCTGGCGCAGCCGCAGTCGGGCGATGCGCCGCCGCCGGGCGCCCCAGCATCGCCACCTACGGAGGCCCTGGCACCCTTCGCGCCGTTCCTTGGCCTGTATACGTTTTCCGGGGACTGGGAGGGGAAGCCCTACCGGGGCACGCTCGAAATCAAGCCTGCCGTCAAGGGGTGGTACGTGGAGTGGGTCATCAACGTCCATCACGTCCGCGAGGCCGACGGGCCGCTGGATCGCCAGCTGCGCATGCTGACCACCTGGGACCGGTTCGCGGAGCAGTACCGCATCTGGCGCTTCGAGACGAACAATCCGGTGCCGATGGGCGGAGGTACGGCCCGCTTCGAGGGCGACACGTTCATCATGGAATGGCGCGGCCCCGCCCCCGACGGCACGATGGGCACCTTCCGCAACCGCGTCCTCATGAACGGTCCCGACGAGATCGAGATCGTCAGCGAAGGCGAAAAAGATGGCGGTGCAGTCGAGCAGATCGGCGTGGCCACCGGGCAACGGCGGATGTAAAACTGGGCGGTTGCGCGTTGGCAGGTCTGCAGGGTACAGGTCCGCAGTGGCCCTCGGATTCCGCCGCTACCGAGCCTCTTATTACCATGTACCGTGGACCATGACTGATACGCACACCATCGCCGCTCGCAAAGAAGGACACCGCCCAAACGATGCGGCCAGCAGCCCCCGGCCGACATGGGCCGTGCGGTGGGGCGGCATGGCCCTCGCGGCGT